>JBAXRP010000042.1:0-23195 GCA_037131145.1 Bacteroidota bacterium | reverse complement strand
AGCCAAGGTTGTCAATTTGAAAACTAAAAGGAGGTCTTTCATCTGGAATCACGGTTAAAACTTTTTTCACAGTTTCAATGTCATCCTGCAATGTTCTGTACTTTTTCAGCAGAATCTTCAAATCCTTAAAAAATTCGGGCAGTTCATCAAAGGTCATGGCTGCTCATTTTCATCGCTGTAGTTTCTGATTGAAAAGGGCGCGCCTCGGTAAAAGACCAACTCGTATTCAATATCTTCTCCCTCTTTTGAAGCTAACCACGGCATATCCTGATGGGAATAACTACTTATGGCAGCCGCCGACCAATCGCTCATTTGCTCAATAACTCTGTCAATAACATCCTTTTCACTTGCTTTCATTCCCTTCAGATCTGGTTTTTCAAGAGGCAGAAAACGTATTTGCGGATAGCCGTGATATTCGGTTTTAACTCTTTGTAATTGACTATTTGCAATCATTTGCTGAATGATTGATTCCAGTTTCTCAGGCGCTGGTCCAAATGGCAGTTTCCGATAAACGGCTCCTGTCAAATGCTCCTCATACAATTCATAATAATTAAAATCAGCAAAATAGAGTAATTTGCTGATAACGGTTTCCCCAACGTTTGGTTTACCGGCACATCGTTCAAGAATATATAGAAGCACATTTCCGAACTTTTCCGGTTGAATTTCAGGGAAAGAAATTCGTTCATTGATTATCTCCGATTTTGGTAAAATATCATTTTGAAATTCATTTTTCACTGAGAAATTGTCGGACATGAATTCATCTAATGAAAACCCAAGAATCAGCGATAATTTCTGCAACTCGATAACGTTCAGATTTCTTTTGCCAAGTTCAATTTGAGCTATTGATGGTCTGGAAATACTTACAGTCCTCGCCAAATCATTCTGCGATAACCCTTTCCTTTTTCTAAGTTCAGCTATTCTGCCGCCTAATTTTTTTTGCGTCGGAGTTGTGGTCATTTTACAAAACATCTTATCTATATAGCAAAAATAGTAAAAGTTACAAAATACAACAAATATTTGTGTTAAAAACAAACAATTATTCGCATAATGCATTCATCCCTCCTGGGTAATCCAATAAAAAAGCCACCCCAAAGGATGGCTTCCCCAATTAACCCAATGAAAAATCAATCTTTTATTTTTTGGGCGCAGGCTTGGCTTCTTCCTTTTTTGGCGCCTGTTTAGCTTCCTCTTTCTTTTCGGAAGGTTTGGCGGTTTCCTTTGAAGTCTTAGCCTTCTTTTCAGTTTTAGGCGCTTCTTTTTTCTCAACCGGTTTCTGATCCTGGGCAAAAAGGCTGACACTAAACAATACAGCCATCGCGATTACCATTAACTTTTTCATATTTTTATTTTTAAAGTTTTATGCCGCAAAGGTGATCGTAGATTTTGTCGTAAATCTGGAGAAATCGGGTATTAACAAAACTTTAACAAAGAGATCGGATTTTCCTTATCCCGGTCACATTTCCACGTGAATTTATTATCTTTGACCGCTTGCCAATTTCTATCCGGTGAAAAGATTTTCGGTCATATTGCCGCTCCTCTTTATTATCATTCCTTTCCTTGGTACCTTTTCATTGTTCCAATACCAAAAACATTTGGTCAGGAAAGAGATCAAATGGCTGATGATTAGGGGAATTGACAAACAGGAACTGATACTTGTAAAAGTGGGTATTGACGAGGTTGAGACAAGGCTTCGCTGGGAACATTCGCGCGAATTTGAATATGCCGGTCAGATGTACGATGTTGTTGAACGCGAGATTAACATTGATACTGTTTTTCTATACTGCTGGCCGGATCATGCCGAAACCCGACTCAATAAACAGTTAACAACTCTCATGGCGCTGGCAATGGGACAGCGCCCACACAACAAGGATAATCAAAAACGTCTTGCCGATTTTTTCAAATCCCTTTTCAGGTCGCCCCAATCCGAAAAAACTACCCAAGTGCAGGTAATTGAAATGGAACCTGTTCATTCGATCTATCGCTCAGATTACTCATCGTTCAATTTACCCCCTCCTTCACCACCTCCTGAAATTGGTTGATATTTTTTTTATTGATGTTTCCGTTTTCTAAATTGAGAACGGCTTTGGTTATTTTATTCAATAAAACATTGATTATAAAAAGAGCTATGAAAAAATTTATACAAGTTAAAAGATTTGAGGCGTTGATTATCATCTCGCTGATTGCGCTGGTTACCGGTAATTTCAGCGCCATGAGCCAGAAAATATCATTAAACGATACAGTTACCAAAGCGCCTGACGCCATTTATCAGGAACTTAACGAAGTGGTGATATCTGCCACCCGCGTTTCTAAACGTATCATTGACATCCCCTATTCTGTAGTCAGAATTAACTATTCAAACTTCAAATACGATCGTAAAATAGGGGCCAACGATATGCTCTCTTCGGTTCCGGGGCTTTTTCTGCAATCGCGTTACGGCGATCATGATGTACGGTTTTCGATTCGAGGATTTGGCAGCCGCTCAAACTCCGGCGTTAGAGGAATACGCATTCTGCTTGATGATATTCCAGAGTCGGAACCGGATGGGCAGACCCGGCTTGAGGCTCTTGATTTCAATTCAATCGGCAGAATTGAAATCGTAAAAGGAAATGCCTCTTCCTTATATACAAACGCTCCCGGCGGGGTTGCAAACTTTATGAACGACCTTGATTTTGAACGGTCATCCGTCACGCAGTTCAATCAGTTCGGTTCTTTCGGTTTGCACAAGAATGGGTTCAAAGCAGCCATAAAAACAGATAAATACCGTTTTCTGACTACCTACAGCTATGTGAACTATGACGGCTACCGGCAACACAATTCCGAGTATTGGCACATTTTAAACATGGTTCTGGAAGCGACTCCCTCCACCCATACAAAATTATCTGTGCTTGGTTATTTTGTTGATGGGGCAATTAAACTTCCGGGATCTCTTACAAAAAGTGAATTTGACGCCGATCCTTACCAGGCAGATCAGCGGTCAATAGACAGGGATGAAAAACGGATAACAACCAAAGGAAGAATAGGAATTAGATATAATGCCACTTTCGGCGGAAACCTGAACAATGAGATCGAAATCACGGGTTATGGAACCATAAAATTCTTTGAACGAACAGCCGCCGATTACCGCATCATCAACCGCTATGGTCTGGGGTTGAGCGGCCGCTACATCCATAAATGTATGATCGGATCGCGGAGCAATGAATTTTCGGTTGGCGGCGACCTCTTTTCACAACCGGCGCGAACTGAATATTATGATAATATTCATGGATCAAAAGGAGATGATATAAACCAATTGGAAAGCGAAAATATTTCAAACAAAGGATTCTATATTTCCGACAATTTCGAAATTTTAAAAGAGAAGATGTTTGTATTAGTTACAGCCCGTTACGATAACGTTTTATACAACCAAGCTACTGAAACTGTTCCAATCCTCACTGACAGGAAACCTTACAGCGCGGTTACGCCGAAACTGGCATTGAATTATAAACTTACGCCGATGGTTGCAATCTATACTTCTTATGGGTTGAGTTTTGACGCGCCGGCCGCCAATGAAATGGGCAGTCCCGATCCGGACTATCTCTTTAACCCTGATCTTAAACCACAGGAATCAGGTAATTTTGAAGTAGGAATCAAAGGGAATATGTTCAGATGGCAGAAGGATTTTTTCAGAAAGTTAATTTATGAGGTAACCTTGTTCAACATCAGGATCAATAATGAGATCATTCCTTATGAAGTGCTTGGTGATGTTTTCTATCGCAACGCTGCGAAGACAAACCGGAAAGGCGTTGAAATTGGCGCGCAGCTCGAAATATTCCGGGACTTGAACTTTGGACTGACTTACACCTGGTCAGCTTTTGACTATCTTTCATACGAAGCACAAACAATTGAACTGGACACGTCGCAGAATTGGATTGTGTCGAACAAGGATTTTTCAGGAAATGTTGTGCCAAGTATTCCTGTGAACAATCTTTACCTTTCACTTGCATACTCCCATGACCTGGGAAAGCATTTCGCCATTTTCGCAAAAGTTAGTTACCAGGGGATCAGCGGGATGTATGTGGATGACGAAAACACTGATAAAACCAAGGGCTATAACCTGCTGAACGGATTACTGGGCATCGATCTCCGTTTCGGGAAATTCAACCTGATGGCATCGGGAGGGGTAAACAATGTATTTGACGAGGTATATGTTGGATTCACAAATACTAATTCGGCAAATAAGCGGTTTTACGAAGCGGGCGCGCCGAGGGATTATTTTGCGTCGTTGAATCTGGGTTACTCGTTCTGATTTGTAAAAGAAAATTTATAGCAGATTTGCGCGGATAAATTTCGAAAAGGAAAACAAAATGAAAGATAATTTGACCCCTTCCCCCCAACCCCCTTCCCCAAAAAGGGAAGGGGGAGCCGGTTCTCATACGACAAAAACCCGTAAAATTTGTTTTAATTTGAGTAGAATGTCGTTCCGCTCCTGTTTTGGGGATGGGCTGCCGGGGTTGGGGTGTATTTTAAGTTCATTGCTTGTTTTAGTCTGCCTTTTGTTCGGTTTGGGCATATCAGCTCAATCCACCGGCGCTCCAGATTCTCCCTTAAAGATTGGCGCCAGTTACCGGATCTATCCCAGTAAAAATAATCAGACAGAGGTCTTCATCGTGAAAAGCCCATTAAACCAGAATATTCTCTGGGTATGCTGTAACACTCTGAATTTTATTCCATTCTTTATAAGTGAAGGAATTTATGTCACCACCGATAGCGGAACATCCTGGAAAGGCAATGATTCCTGCACCGGATCGCCGCTCAAATACCATGGCGGCGATCCAGGAATCTCCATTGCCAACAACGGAACCTTTATCCTCACCCGGCTGGGCCGATCGCCATTTGTTGGGTTGTATTCGCACTACTCCACTGATAACGGACAAACCTGGTCGGCGCAAAAAGTTATTTCAACCGATGACCTTGAACGTGCCACGCTTGAATCCAATGATTTACCCGGAACACCTAACTATGGAAGGACATTTGCCGCCTGGATCAAGTTTGCTTATCCGTTTCCTATGATGGTGGCCTCAACCGACAACTACGCTCAGACGTGGAGCGCACCGAGGCAGCTCAACAATCCATCGAGCAGGAGCGCAGGGGGCGACATCGCGATCGGTCCCGGCGGTGAAGTCTATATTTGCTGGGCTGGCGTTACCGATGTATCTCCCTTTAAAGAGGTACTGGTTGGTTTTGCCTCCTCTGCAAACGGAGGCACTGACTGGAGTGTGACCGAAAACGCTTTCCCGATGAACGGAATCACAGGTGTGATGACGAAGAAGGACAGTATCCGGGTGAACGGCTTGCCAGGAATTGCAGTGGATGGGACTAATGGTACAAGGAAAGGCTGGATTTACATTGTCACCGGACAAAAAAATCTTGCTCCGGCAGGAACCGATCCTGATATTGTCCTTAATAGGTCAACCGATGGTGGCAAAACCTGGTCAGCCGGGATCCGGGTCAACCAGGATGCCGTAAACAATGGAAAAATCCAGTATTTTCCGACAGCTCATGTGGATAAGGACGGAACTCTCAATGTGATTTTTTACGACGACCGGAATACGACCAGCGATTCGGTTGGCGTTTTCATTGCCCGGTCGAATGATGGAGGCGACTCCTTCAGGGAATATGAAATCAGCGATCACAATTTCAAACCTGAGCCAATTGGTGGATTGGGACAAGGTTACCAGGGCGATAACATTGACCTCACTTCCACCGATACTCATTTATGGCCTGTTTGGATGGACAATTCCACAGGGGTTTACCAAATCTGGACAGTTCCCATTAAATTTTCTGATGTTGATGGAGTCAATGAACCCAAATCAGGATCAGAGAATAGTCTCATCCGAACATTTCCAAATCCTTTCTATGACAAAACGACGTTTGAATATCAGGTTATTAAGTCAGGAAAAGCAACTATAACGGTTTATGACATCTATGGGCGGGATATTGTCACGCTTGTTGATGAGTGGAAATTTCCCGGCAGGTATTATATTGATTTTTTCTCTATCGCCACAGCTATCGCGAAATCAATTTCAGGAAGCATATACTTTTACAAGTATCGGATTAACGATTGCGTGGAATCGGGGAAAATAGTAATGATCAGGTAACTTTACCTCGCAATAATCAACCTTTTGGCGCCGGCAGGGGAAACAAGATAGTCGTTCACATAAAGCCGGTAGAAATAAACGCCATTGCTCAGTTTTCTGAGATCAAAATTCATTTCATGGGTTCCGGTTATCAGGCATTGTTCCTGCGACTGGAAAACAATTTTTCCGAAACTGTCAAACAACCGTATTTGAATTTTGACCTCTCCATTATCAGCAAAACCTTGGATATACGGATTAGCGGCAGGAATCCTAAACCTGATTGTGGTATTATTCTGTACGGGGTTAGGCGTATTCTGAAACAGTAAATAATTAACAAGATCATTTACCTGATTCTGAGGCGCTGAGGGAATTACCGGCGGGTGGTATTTCAGGCATGCGCCGTCGCGTCCAACTGCGTAACCATGTTGCGAATCGGGAAATGTAACATCATAAATAGATACAGAATCGGGTGGAAAAATTGGAGCCCAGGTGTTACCGGCGTCAAGGCTATAGATCATTTTTCGCTGCGGACCCAGGGGCGCCCATGCTTCAGTGGCATTTCTGAAATCAAGATCAGTGGCGTTTCCCTGGATGTCGAGTTCATTGTATTCCCAATTGATTCCGCCATCAAAGGTACGAATCATGCCAACTCCGTATCCGAAATCGGGATCGCCGCCAGCGCCCATAACCGTTATGGAATCAAATATATGCAGCGCATGAACTTCATCGGCTGGCGCGTCAGAAGGATCAATGGCAAACCAGGTATCTCCGCCGTTTGAAGTTCGCCAAATCACGCCGGCAATATCAAACATCCCGCCGCTTGCATATCCATACTGATCATTATAAAACTGAATAGTAAGAACAGGAAAGAAGGCGAGGATGCTCGTGTCAACAGTAGCCTGGTTCCATGTTACGCCACCGTCGATGGTCTTTACAATTGCATGCGGTCTTCCACCCATCCAGCCATTCAGGGAATCCCTGAAAAGAATGCAGGTAATGAAGATGTTTTCTTCGGGATAATTTTGAGGTATCCAGGTGGCGCCTCCGTTATCGGTTTTCAGCAAAATTGTTCCATAAGGTGGCGCCATGTAATTCAATGCGGCTGCCCATCCAAGGTTTCTGTTCAGAAAAAAAATGTCAGTAATCTCATTATCAGTATGACTATTCTGAGCTACCCATGAATTACCGCCATCAGCGGTATGCAGAATAATACCCGAATCGCCGGCGATCCATCCGTATAAACTATCGGTAAAAAAAACAGACCGGAGGAACTGAATAGTAGGAAGGTCTTTTTTTTCCCACGTTCCCTGTGCCATAATTTCGAACTGACCAAAAAACAGAAAAAGAGCCAAAATACATCTAGCCATAAACTTGAATTTATCAATGTAGCGCTGTTTCATAAATTCAAAGATACAATTGATTTAATTATCCCGCACAAAAATATTCCCGTTTCCGGTATTTCAGAGCGCATCCTAACCAAGCGCTTCATGCAGTATCCCGTGCGACTTTATCCCAGTGAAACCAGGCAAATGCAACTGATAATAAAGCAAAATTTTCTCCAGCAATTCCCTCCTTTGGTTCGCTAAGATCACGCTCCCCTCACTTTTTGGAGAGGGGTGGGGTGGGGGGGCTTCCCTTTTTGGGGAGGAGCCGTGGGGAGGGGCTTCCATTTTTTGGGATGTGTCAGGGGAGGGGTCAGCAAGCGTCAGGTTGGATTTCAGCAATGCGAAAAAATTTATGCTGAGTTTCGCATCGATGTATTCCGGATATCCCGGCGCCTCCGCCTGGAAAATACCTTCTCGCATGTTGAACAATGGAGTTTCCGACGAATAGTTGAGCTGGGGAAATATCCCAAGATAGTGCATCAGTTGAACGGTAAAACGGATGTGAAAATCAGACACGCTTTCCTGCGTAGAATCAAGCGCGATACAAGTATTCCAAAGGAAACCAAACAGATCGGGATTGGGTTCCTCTTCTCGAATAGATTTGTATAACAGCTCGTTGATAAACAACGCCACTGAACTTTTCCGGATGTCGAAAGGGATAGTTTGATAAGGAACTGCCAAATGCAAATCACGGATTGATTGGAGGGAAGCTTGTTCGCGATGGTAAACTTCGAGGTCGAGAAGGTTGAGCGACTGAAAAAGGGCTGGTTTGATTTTCGAATGGGTTTTGCGGATTCCCCGGATAAGATAGGACTGAATACCGAAAAGTTCGGTATAAATTTTAACAATGATACTGGTTTCCGAGTACTTGAGCGAATGAAAAACGATGCCTTTCGTGGAATAAAGCATCAGTTGATAAAAAGGATTTTGGTGACAACCTTTTCTGAACCGGTATCGTTGGCTGCGGTTACAAGATAAACTCCGGTGCGAACTTTTTTTCTGTCAAAATTTTTCCCATCCCAGATAGCTTGTCCGCCCTCTGCGCGGGTTGAATAAACCAGCGTTCCATTCACATCGGTAATGCGGACCTGGGCATTGCTAACAAGACCTTTTATTGCGATATAGCCTTCATAATCCGGTTTCACGGGGTTGGGAAAGGCATATACATCTCCAAAAGTATCGCCGCCAGGAGTAGCCGACGCCCGAAAAGAGACCACTCCCTTGTCCGTGCCAAAAAACACTTCTCCATCCTGGTTTAGCGCGATGCAGGTTAGCCTGTCAGATAACAGGGGACTGTTTTCGGCGGTGAAATGATAAATCTGTTTGGAACCGTCTTCTGAAAAGAGGAAAACCCCGCCCCGATCAGTTCCGACCCATTTGCGGTTGGCTCCGTCAACGGCGATGGCAGTGACAGTTTCGTTTTCAAGCAGATATTGCACGTACCCGCCCTGGGTCACGAGAATCCGCTGGGCGTCAAAATTTTGATCGGAAAAAACATTTTCGGGAGAATAAAATACTGCAATCCCTTTTTCAGTGCCAATCCAGATTTCTCCCTTCAGGTCTTCTGCCATCGCGAATACATTGTTACCGGGAATATTGCCGCTGCCCACAGTACTATTCAACAGCTTTGATTCGTCATCGCCGGTATTTTCAAGTGTGTTGTTATCGGAAAAAACCAAAATCGAGTTGGGATTCATATTTCCATAACGCATCTGAATCCACTTCTGCCCATGCTTGTCAACTATGATTTGACCCAGGTCGTTCTCATTCACTTTGGGAATGGTGAAACCAGTCCATTTGTCGCCGTCTTTCACCGACAAACAACTATTGTTGTGCGATGTTACCACCCAAAGCCGACCTTCTTTGTCGAAAGTGACTCCGCCCACCCTTATGTCGGAAGTATCGGAAGCGGTATGATGCCGCAGGGTACTGTTACTTTCGGTATATCGGCGGATAGCGGAATCATTGTATATTTCAACCAGCCCTTTTCCATAAGAGCCTGCGAAAACCTGCCGCGAGTTGGTCGGATTTACCGCGATGGCGACAATATCATGGGTTTGTCCGAGTACAGGATTGTTAAATGCTGTAAGATTTTTCCAGTCGGTGTTATTGAAATGGTAAACCTGCGGCTGGGTGTAAATTGGTATAAACGAAGCATCCTTCCCGCCTGGCGCGATATAGAGGTCGTTATTCATGCTAGTCATGCTGAAAGCAAGCGACGTAAGAGGTCCTCCAAGGTTGATTTGATTAAAGACTCCGGATTGTTTGTCATAATTGATCAGCCCCATATAGTTATCGGCTACCCAGAATTTTCCTTCAGCGTCGGCAATGGCGTCAAGCGGGAATGGTCCGCCAGGTTCATAACTCCAGATGGTTGTAAAAACTTCCATGGCCGGATTGAATATCACCACAAAATAACTATATGAAACCACAAGATAATCATTGGTTGACCGGATTTGCTTTACTGTGGAATAATCATTCCTTATTAGTTTGCTCCAGTATCCGTTGGCGTAAGAAAAAATAGTATCAGGAATTGAAGTATTTGTTCTCTTGCTCACAAATACTTTTCCGGCAAACCACGAAATGGTATTGTAGGTTGCCGAAGTGTCTATTCGAGTATCCTTATGCCATGAGGCAAAATTAGCGAGATTGGGATCTTTAGCCCAGGCTTTGTAAATGCCCTTTTCCGTTGCAGCAAACAGAGAGTCATTCTCATCTTTCGTAATTGCAAGCACATTCACCTGACTGCCTTCGCTGCCGATGTAATAAGTTTCGCGAATTTCCTCCTTTACGACGTCGAGCGCCACAATGCCAAATCCGCAGGACAAATAGGCGTCCTTGCCGATAAAAAAGATATTGTTGATGGTTTTATTTCCGAGGATTTGTTTTCGTTTGATGTCGGATATGTTGATAATCTGATTTTCTTTGATCAGATCAATGTTGGCATTACTGTAAGCAATTACCAGGGTTTTGTACTCTTTGCTATAACTAATAGCGCTGATTCCGATATCCGATAATCCCGATATCTTGGTAATCCGGGCTACGCTATTATCCTCTTTATTGAAATAGAATACGGCAAAGGGTGTGGAAGCATAAATTCTGCTACCGGCGTCGGTGACAGAGTTGCAGAGGTAGTAGGGGAGCTCATCACGCCATTGCCCAATTGGAACCTGCTGAGCGAAAAGTGAAAAAACAGAATGGAAAATCAGGATGAAGGCAAAAATGTAACGGATCCGTTTCATGAAAGTCAATTATATTATTTCGCGCATTTGCGTTGAAAAACTCTATCAGAGCGTGCTTAAACTCCAATACAAACGCAGTTTTCCCGATAATATTGCTGAACCTGAACCGCTTCCCATCCTGATAAGAAAAGGGTTATGAACTTCCGAAGATGCGTTCGAGGAGGGTCTTGTTTTTGTTTGCCGATTCTTTGTCGTCGGAATAATAGCCGTAGCCATAGCCATACCCGTAACCTGAGCCATATCCGTAGCCATATCCGTAGCCATATCCGTAGCCGTAACCATAAGAACTGCGGTCGAGGCGCACATCGTTGATAAGGATTGCCAGATTCGGAATACCGCGCGTTTCAATGTCGTGAATTATAGAGCCAAAGATTTTCTTGTGAGTATAACCCTGTCGCGCAAGAAAAACAGTAGCATCTGCAAGTTTCATCAGCAGGAAAGCATCAGTTACAAGCCCTACCGGCGGAGTGTCAATGATTATATAATCATACATTTCCTTTAGTCGCGTAAACATTTCGACACAGCGTTCCGAGGCAATCAACTCGGCGGGGTTTGGCGGTATGGGACCAGAAACGAGAATGTCGAAATGAGGTATGCCCGACGGCTGAATGATGTCCTCCAGCTTGCTTTTGCCGATCATGTAAGAACTGATGCCATCGGTGTTGCTGAGATCAAAATCCTTGTGGAGCTTTGGCTTACGAAGGTCGAATCCCATCAGCAGGGTTTTTTTACCGTACATGGCAAATATTGATGCAAGATTGGTCGAAACGAATGTCTTGCCTGCGCCCACCATGTCGGCGGTGACCAAAATAGTCTGTTTGTCTTTCCCCTTGAGCAGGTAGTTCAGGTTTGTGCGCACCGACCGGAACGACTCGGCAATAGTTGATTTCGGAAAATCCACAACCACCACTTTACCTGGCTTATCGCTATGGATTACGTGACCTATGATTGGGAGCGAAGTGATTTTTTCAATATCCTCCCGCGCCAGTATTTTATCGTTGAAAAAATCTTTCCCGAAGATATACACCAATGGAATAATGATCCCCAGAATGAGGGCTATCATATAATTGAGGCTCTTTTTAGGGAATACCGGCGAATTTCCTTTTCCCGAAGCTGCATCAACCACCTCGTTATCCGAAAGGTTAGCGGCAAGCGTTATTTGAGCCTCCGAGCGTTTCTGAAGCAGATAGGTATAAATGGCGTCGGTAAGTTTGAATTTTCGCTCAATACCAAACAGCACCCGTTGGGTTTCGGGTAAGTTGTTGATACGCGAAGTGATCTCTTTCACGCGGCTGTTGATTTCCATCATAGCGATATCGTTAGAGTTGATAGCGCTCTTCACGTTTTCATACAAGGCGTTTTTAGTGGTGGCAATCTGTAGGTCAATTGACATGAGACCCGGATTTTTCGCCTTTGAATATTGCGCCATATCGGTGCGCTTCATATAAAGGTCTGTCAACTGCATAGTCAGTCCATTCAGAATGGCGTTATCAATACCCATTGAAGCAGGCACGATCAACTCGTCAAGTTTCTGGTTGTTTTCGATGTACTCCTTCATATTCTGAAGGTACTTCGACTTCACAATAAGTACCGCTTTCTCATCCTGGAGCTGCATCATCTTTTCAAAAACCGCCTGAGCTTCATTATCGAGGTTCATGATCTCCTTGTTGGTGCGGAATACCATAAGCGCCTTTTCCGAAGCGTTCAGCGAATCGGAAATGCCTTGCAGTTCGCCGTCAATGAATGCAATTGTACGGGTGGCAACCAGATTTTTCTTCTCCAGCCCCTTGGCGAGATATTCGCGCGAAAGGATATTTAAAAAATCAACCAGCATTTGAACGTTCCCTCCCTTTAGCTTGATCTCCACAATAGAAGCCTCTCTGTTGATAGGCTCAACGGTGAAGGAGGCAAATTGCCCGGCGAGGGCGTCAAAGTCATTAAACATGAAATAGTATGCCTGTTTCAGATCGGTTTCCGCTTTATAGGTATCGTTGAGCAAAACCCTAAACCTGAAATTCTTAGACTCAACAACCTGTCCGAACTTGTAAGTTTCGCTGAAACGGATGTTCTCCATGCGGTCTTCTATAGTCTTCCTGCGCGAAAAACTGTACAAACCGATTTTTTCACCTTCTGCCGAGAGCATAAACCGGTCTTTGGATAGCATTGTAATGTCGAAGCGCATGCTCACGGGCTGTGGGAAAGAGGTATCAATTACAACCGTGAAGGGGCAATCTTTATAAAGCTCTTTAGTTACGAAGTTTGATTCACTGAAATAGCTCACCTCGCCTCCCATTTTGGTTACGGTGCGATAGGTCATGGACTTGGAGGTGAGTATCCCGATTTCATTCTGGAGATTCTGTTGATTGTTCCCCATCCCAATTCCGAGGAGGGCGGCAGGATCAATTTTGTTTTCCGATTTATCCTTGATGAGTAAGGTTGATTTGACCTCATAAACAGGCTTGGTATATTTATTGAAAACAAACGCCAGCACGAGGGCGATGAAGATGGTAACTGCAAAGAAATACCAGTAGCGGTAAACCTTGAACAGAATCAATTTATAATCAATGGTCTGTTCCTGCTGGGCAAATTCCTGAAGGTTGTCGTTCACGGGTAGTAAAATTTATTATTTGAAGTAATTAATCAACAAAAGGGTAGTAGAGACGGATGCCAGAATTATCGCCCACGGGAAGGTGGAGCCAAGCCCCCAGCGTTTGTATCCCAGCGGCGAGATGTAGAGAACGTCGTTAGGCTGGAGGTAATAAAATTCGGAGCGGAGGATATTTTCCTGGGTAAGGTCGAGATAATGTACTTTCGATCCATCTTTGGTTTTACGGATCAGCGCAATCTTGTTGCGATTGGCAAACTCGCCCAAATCGCCAGCCATTGAAATAGCTTCCCACAGGTTCACCTGGTTTTGGTAAAAAGTATATTCTCCGGGGCGCATTACTTCGCCAACTACGGTTACTTTGAAGTTAACCAGTTTCACCACCACAGCCACCTCTTTCAGGTAATCGCTAACCAGTTTCAGAACAATTGCATTGATTTCATTCACTGTTTTACCTTTAACATTCACCTTGCCGATTATCGGAAATTCTATATTTCCTTCGTCGTCAACTGCATAGCTGTTCAGGTAAATAGAGGCGTCGTTGGCATAATCGTTATATGAACTTGTTGACGATTGTTTGTTGAAGAAGAGCGAAGCATTAGGATCGAGCGAATAAACCCTGATATAGAGGTTGTCGCGCGACTGGATGAGATAATTCATATCCCGTTTCGTCTGATAGAACACAGCCGTATCCTGTTCCTGTTTTCGCTGAAGATACTTGATTTTTTTCTGGGGCACACAGGAAGAAAACACGGCAGCAATCACAAGTATAAAAAGAGTAATTTTCGCTGCAAGGGCAACTGAATATTTCATAGAGGCAAAAATTGAAGGGCAAAAGTACAATATTTTTCTGAAATACAAGGACTGCCAATTGCTTCTCTCTACCGGGAGAAACGGCTGTATGAGTACTTCTCATCAAAGGTTTAGGATAGTCTGATATAAAATTCCTACTTTTGCCTCAATAACCAAACAACTTATGAAACTATCCGAAACTAAAATCTGTATGATCGGCCTCGGCTACGTTGGCCTCCCTCTCGCCGTTGAATTTGCAAAGAAATTTCCTGTTGTTGGCTTCGACATCAACCGCCGCCGTATCGAAGAACTCAATGATGGCCACGACGCCACACTCGAAGTGGAAGATGAAAACCTTGCGTCGGTACTCCGAAAAACCAACTGGTCGCCGAAATCCGATTCAGAAACCTGTAAGCCAGGACTTTTCCTCACCGACCAACTATCCCATATCGGCGACTGCACCGTTTATATAGTCACAGTGCCAACTCCTGTTGATAAAAATAACCGTCCCGACCTCACCCCACTTATCCGCGCCAGCGAAACAATTGGTAAGGTGATCGGGAAAAATGATATTGTTATTTATGAATCAACTGTTTATCCCGGATGTACTGAAGAAGACTGTATCCCGGTGATTGAAAAGGTTTCGGGTTTCAGGTTTCAGTTTGATTTCTTTGCAGGCTATTCGCCGGAAAGAATTAATCCGGGAGATAAGGAACATACTGTCACCACAATTCGCAAAGTAACTTCCGGTTCCACCCCGGAAGTAGCGGAATTCATTGATCAGTTGTATAAAACCACCATTGTTGCCGGAACTCACAAGGCGCCTTCCATCCGAGTTGCAGAAACCGCCAAGGTTATTGAAAATTCTCAGCGCGACATCAACATCGCCTTCGTAAACGAAATTGCCAGAATCTGCGCACATTTCGGCATTGATACGAGCGACGTGCTCGAAGCCGCGGGAACAAAATGGAACTTCCTCAAATTCAAACCCGGACTTGTAGGCGGTCACTGCATCGGCGTTGATCCATATTATCTTGCTCAGAAAGCCCAGGAAGCAGGGTATCACCCCGAAATCATTCTCGCAGGTCGCCGTATGAACGACACTATGGGCGCCTGGATCGCCGGTCGTATTGTGAAGCTACTGATCCACCGTCACATTCCCGTGAATGGAAGCAGGGTACTGATACTTGGTATCACTTTCAAGGAAAACTGTCCCGATATCCGCAACAGCAAAGTAATTGACGTTATCAACGAACTTAAGGAATTTGGCTGCGATGTGGAGGTTTACGATCCCTGGGCAAACCCCGCCGAAGTCAAACATGAATATGGTCTTGACCTTGCAACTATGTTGGAAAACCAATCCGACACTTCTCACATCCTTCGTCCAACCTCTGGCGTCCTTCGTCCTTCGTCCAACGTCCTTCGTTACGACGCTGTCGTTCTCGCAGTCGCTCATGATAAATTCCTGAAGATGGATTTGACCTCCCTGAAAAATGAAAACGGAATCATCTTCGATATAAAGGGAATTCTCGACAGAAACATTACAGATGGAAGAGTTTGAACTTAAACCATCGAACCTCGAACCTTGAACCTTGAACCTCGAACCTCGAACCTCGAACCTCGAACCTCGAACCTTGAAAAACCATCCCATAATTTCCGATAAACGCGTACTCGTAACCGGCGGCGCAGGTTTCATCGGATCGAATCTGTGTGAAGACTTGCTCAAACACGGCAACAATGTTGTTTGCCTTGATAATTTTTCAACGGGACATCGCCACAACATCAACGGTTTTCTGGAAAATTCCGCTTTTACTTTGATCGAAGGCGACATCCGAAACCCTGACGATTGCCGAAAAGCTGTGGATGGAGTTGATCTTGTGTTGCACCAGGCGGCGCTGGGATCGGTGCCGCGGTCAATAAACGATCCCGTAACCACCAATGAGGTAAATATTGGCGGGTTTCTCAATATGCTTGTGGCTGTGCGCGACGCCGGCGTTAAACGTATGGTTTACGCTGCAAGTTCATCCACCTACGGCGATTCGGAAACGCTTCCCAAAGTTGAGGAGATCATCGGTAAGCCGCTGTCGCCTTATGCCGTAACCAAGTATGTGAACGAATTGTATGCGCACGTTTTTTCCATTACCTGGGGCATGGAACTGATCGGACTTCGATATTTCAATGTCTTTGGTCCCCGGCAGGACCCCGCTGGCGCTTATGCTGCGGCGATTCCGAAATTCGCGATTCAGCTTATGAAACATGAAAGCCCCGTGATTCACGGCGACGGCACAAATTCGCGCGACTTTACCTATATCGCCAACATAATACAGATGAATCATCTTGCAGCCACGACTATAAACAATCAGGCGACCGGCGAGGTTTTTAATGCTGCAGTGAGCGAAAGAAACAACCTTAATCAACTTACAAACCTGTTGAAAAAATTTCTTTCCGAATATGATCCCGCAATCGCGGAAGTACCTATACTCCACGGTCCCGAAAGGAAAGGAGACATCCCCCATTCACATGCATCAATCGAAAAAGCAAAGCGATTGCTCGGCTACAGCCCAACGCATAACCTTGACGCAGGCTTGTACGAAACAGTAAAATGGTATGTGGAACGAAAATCCTGATTTTTTCTTTAACAGCCTTATAAACCAGAGCCAGAAATGAAAACCCGCGCCGTTGCTATATTTCTGTTGATTTTTGCCGGCGTTGCCTGCTATTCGCAAAGTTTTAGCCTTGCAGATGACTTTGGCGAGCTTACCAACGGAGCGGATGTTTTTCAGTCGGGTCCTTCCGATACAATACAACTTATTAGCTGGCTTCATCTTACCAACAAAACCGGGAAAAGCCTGCAAACTCTGATGAAAAAAGAGGAGTTAAATATGCTTTCGGGGACAAATGCTTCAATTTGCTGGGCGGGTTACTGCTACGGACCTGAGGTTATGATTTCACTGTTTCCGCTTTCCATATCGGCTGGAGAAACAGTTTCCGGATGTTTCGGCCATTTTGCGCCCAACGGGAGCCGGGGAGTAAGTTCAATGCGTTGGGTTTTTTTCAATGAAGCGAATCCAAACGATTCACTAAGTGTAACGGTTCATTATTCAACATTCCCTTCATCTGTGGAAAAAATTCCTGACCAAAAATATTCCCTTTCCTTTGCCGGACCAATTCCTGCTACTCGTCAAATCATAGCAAACTTTGTGTTGCCATCAGGAAAACAAGGTCATATTGAATTAATAAATGCCGCCGGAAAATCTGTTTCACATAGCGGGTTTGTTAATCTATCAGGAACTGTTCAATTCAGCGTCTCGGATCTGCCTTCCGGGTTTTATTACTGTTCTCTGGTAGTTGATGGAAAACTTATCATTACCCGGAAAGTCCCTGTTTCTCATTGAACAAGAAAAAGAGAGCAATTACCTACATCGCCATTCAGTGTTCCAGGTTCCAGGTTCCAGGTTTCAGGTTTCAGGTTTCAGGTTCCAGGTTTCAGGTTTCAGGTTTCAGGTTCCAGGTTCCAGGTTGCAGGTTGCAGGTTCCAGGTTTCAGGTTTCAAAGGAACAAGCAGAAAGAGTCGGGGTTTAAGAAGCCTTGAAAGAAACGATTTGGTATTCGGAACCTGCAACCTGGAACTTGGAATTTGCGATCAGGGTGTCACAATCTACTTCGTATGCAGTATATTTGCGGTTCTAACTATTTCAACCTGGTTAATAAACATAATGCGCTAGTTGAATATAAAAACTATTTCGGAGCTATGGTACGACCCGGATAAATCATTGAAAAACTTACCCAAAAAATAAATCCAAATCATACCGACTTTTAACCAATTCATTGTGCTTTAAAAATAAATTTGGAATGATCTCATTTCAGAACTTTCAAAGGCCTCTGATAATCATTGCAGGTATTCTGATCAGTTTGGCGCTGCCAAACCATAATCTCCAAGCCCAGACGGCTGGCTTTATATCGCCGGATACCGTTTGCGCCGGCGAAGCGATAACCGTTACGAACACCACTACGGGTGGAAGCTCTTACTACTGGAATTTCTGTTCCGGCAATGCCAATCAGAATCCCACAGGAATTAACATAGGCAACCCCGGAAATCTTCTTGATATCCCAACTTATCTGACGCTTGTGCAATCCGGAACGAACTATTGGTCGTTTGTAAGTTGTCAGGGAGTGGGGGTGGTTCGTTATTTTCACGGCAATAGTTTCAAAAATAATCCGCTCAGTTGGACCAACCTCGGAACTTTTGGAGGAACCATCACTTTTAGCGAGGAAGGGATACAGGTGAAGGAGGACAATGGCCAGTGGTACGGGTTTGTATGCAGCGACACAAAACTGGTCAGGCTTAATTTCGGCAACTCGCCCGGAAACACGCCCACAGCCTCCAGTCTCAATTTTTCGGGACTGAACATGCTGCACGGCCTTGTTATTATTAAGGAAGGAACCACCTGGCTTGGTTTTGCCACCTGTTCCACCGGGAACAAAATGGTTCGTTTCAATTTTGGCGCCAGTTTAACCAACACACCGGTGATGACCGATTTCGGGAATTTCGCCGGGTTCAGCACGCCTGCCGCATTGTGTATCATGCAGGAGAATTCGTTGTGGTACGGGCTGGTGATGGCCGGAGGCAATACCATTTCCCGGATTACTTTTGGAACTTCGCTGCTGAACACTCCAACCGGGACCAACCTTGGAAATCCCGGCGGATTGAACTCCGCCGGCGGACTTACGCTGCTACGCGATTGTGAATCAACCATCGGGTATTATACCAACTATCTTTCACCAGGACAGCTTGGCAAACTGACATTCCCCACAGGAATAACAGGAACCGTTACCGGTCAGGTTCTGGGTAACATTGGCAACCTCGCCCAACCCCACAGTTTCTCTGAACTTTTTCGGCAAAACGACACCCTTTTCGCCTATATCACCAACCGGCAGAACGGAACATTGACCAGGCTCACCTTTCCGCCATGCAGCAATTCCTCTGTTCCATCTTCAACACTTTTCAATCCACCTTCATTTTCCTACAACACTGCCGGAACCTACAATATCCGGCTGATCGTGAACGAGGGATTGCCAACCCAAACATCCATCTGTAAAAGTATTGTCGTACTGGCTGCGCCATGCAATACCGTGGCTTCATTTACCGCGCCGGATACAGTTTGCGTAGGCGAACCAATCAGCCTGACCAATCAATCCACTGCAGGAGGAACTTACTACTGGAGTTTTTGTTCCGGTAACGCCCTGGCGAACCCTTTAGGACAAAACATCGGGAATCCGGGGAATCTGCTGAATGTTCCAGCATATAGTACCCTTGTCAAAGATGGGAACACCTGTTATTCATTCATCACGAACCATGGAAGCATGTCGGTAGTAAGATACAACCATGGAGCAAGTTTCAGCAACAATCCTGTTTCATGGACCAATCTGGGCGGTTTTGGATATCTCAGCGACACGGTAATGGGGATCAAGATCAATAATGACAATGGGGTATGGATCGGAATCGTTTTAAACAGCAACAGGATCGTCAGGCTCAATTTCGGAACATCACTCGCCAACACACCAACGGCAACCATGCTGGGCCCATATTCCATGATGTTTTCAGCCCATTGCCTTGACATTATCAGGGAAGGAACGACATGGATAGGGTTTGTTACCTGCACCAATACAGGAAATAAACTGATCCGGTTGAATTTTGGCAACAGCCTGCTGAATCCTCCTGTTCTTACCGACCTGGGTATTCCCGGTTCGATGAACCAGCCGGCTTCTTTCAGGATTATCAATGAAAATGGGATTTGGTACGGTCTGGTGGCAAATTTCGGAAACAACACCATGACTCGGTTAACGTTTGGAAATTCTTTGCTGAATACTCCCACCGGGGTGAATCTTGGGGTTGTTTGCCCGACCATAAACCCGGGGGGAATTACCCTCATCCGGGATTGTGAAGGCACGTCAGGTTTTCAGTTGAACTATTCAACCACCTCAACCGACCTACTCTGGCGGCTTACATTTCCAACGGGAATTACCGGCACGATCTCCGGATCACCCCTTGGAAATATTGGCTCGATGAGCCGTCCCAACACTTTTTCAGAATTATTCCGGGTCGGGGATACTTTATTTGTCTATGTTTTAAACCGGATGAATTTCACCATCACCCGTTTACGATTTCTCCCATGCTCAAATGCTTCCGTTCCTTCTTCAGCGCTATTTACCCCGCCAACATTTTCATACAACCAGCCAGGCGTTTACAACGTCCAGTTGATCGTGAACGAAGGATTGCCAACCCAGGCGTCGGTTTGCAAAAGCATTGTGACTATGCCAGCTCCAATAGTTCCCCTCGGCGCTGACCGATCCATCTGCCCCGGAACCACAACCACACTCGATGCCGGCGCCGGATTTGCGTCTTATCTCTGGTCAACGGGCGCCACCTCCCAATTGATTACAGTAGGAAATGCCGGAAGTTACTGGGTAAAGGTAACCAAATACGGCTGCATCGATTATGATACGGTCAGCGTTTCGCTCTATCCGGTTACGCCGGTCATTCTGGGACCGGATGCAACCGTTTGTGAAGGACAAACTGCGACTTTCAATGCCGGATATTGCTATGGATGTTCTTATGTCTGGTCGAACCTGACTACCGGTCAGCTCAACATAGGGACAGATCCGACCTACACGACCGGAATCCCCGGAATCTATTCTGTAAAAGTTACCAGCATTGACGGATGCATCAACCGCGATACTATCCAACTGTCAATGATTGCCGCTCCCGTTTTTTCAATTAATCCGCCATCACAAACTATCTGTTCCGGCAACAAGACATCCATCTCTCTCTCGTCATCTTCGCCATTGACCACATTTTCCTGGATAGCTAACATCGCCTCCGGAAATATTACCGGATTTTCAGCCGGGTTTGAGGATACCATCCGCCAGATTCTTACCAACCATGAATTTACTGCGGGGAGCGTAATATATTCAATAACTGCGGAGATTTCCGGATGCTTTTCACCGGCTGTTGCCTGCACAGTAGCGGTCAACCCGTCGCCATCCATCACTAATGCAGGAATTGTTGCCGGGATGTGTTCCGGCGACACTACCGGATTTGCCATTTCAGCCAACATAAGCGGAACCCAATTTTCCTGGACGGCTACAGGAAATTCACCCGACCTCACAGGCTTTGGCCCCGGAAGCGGCGCATTGATAGAGCAACAACTCTTTAACAGCGGTTATTCCAACCCTGCTGTAACATACACTGTTACTCCAACGGCGCTTGGTTGCAATGGCGCTACAGGGACTTTTACCGCCATCGTTCATCCCATCCCCGATGTCAGTTTTACTCCTTCTGCTCTGACGGTTTGTACTGGAGGCGCCATCCAAATCCAATTGAACTCACAAGCCCAGCCCGCTGCTTTTTCATGGGAAGCCACCGGCAGTTCCGGGTTTATCACAAATTATTCTGGCGGAACAGGAACTTCCATTGTGCAATCGCCACAAAATACCGGTTCCGATCCGGAAACAGTTACTTACAACGTAACTCCGGAATCGAACGGATGTTCAGGCCTCGCAGTTCCTTTTATCGCAACTGTTAACCCAAGTCCAATCGTGAATGTAAGTTTCTATCCGGCAGCTATCTGTTCGGAGGATACTATTGAAGTGCATTTTTCTTCGCCTACAGTTGGCGCCAGCTTCTCCTGGACGGCTTTTGCCTCCTCGCCGGGAGTCGCAGGATATTCCAACGGAACGGGAAATTCTTTCACTCAAACACTTGAAAACCCAGGATCAACCCGTGAAACGGTAACTTACATAGTCACGCCGCAAGCCAACGGCTGCAACGGTACCGCTTCCCTGGTGGAAGTTTTTGTCAAACCAAATCCCGACGTCAGTTTCAGTCCGGTTTCCCAATCAGTTTGTTTTGGACAACAAACGCACGTTTCTCTTTCATCCTCATTCACGGGAGTTACATGTTCATGGACTGCAACCGGTTCATCATCGGCGGTAACAGGTTATTCCGATGGCTCGGGGAACCAGATCAATCAAACGCTTTTTACCGCAGGAACAACCGCGCAAACCGTTACCTACTTCATAAAATCAACGCTGGATGGTTGTAACAGTCATATTTCTGAAGCAAATGCGCTTACTTATCCAGCGCCCGGCATGACGATAAACCCGACGGGGCAGACAATCTGTAGCGGTGAGCTTACCGGTATCACTCTGGCGTCGCAGGTATTAGCTACAACCTTTGAATGGAATGCCAATGGATCATCCAACATAACCGGTTACTCCGGAGGATCGGGCAGTTCAATTGCTCAGATACTGCACAACTCTTCGAATACCGCAGGTTTTGCCATTTATACGATTACGCCTTCGGTTGCAAACTGTCTGGGACAGATTTCATCGGTTACTGTCAGCGTTTCTCCAAAGCCATTCGTTACATTCACAGTTTGTAATGATTCAATAACCACAACTTCTGCGAAACCATTCATGCTTCGCGGCGGTTTGCCGCGTGGCGGAACCTACTCCGGACCTGGCGTGGAAAACGACACTGCATTGTTTGACCCTTCGGGTAGCGGTATCGGACTTCATCCAATCATCTATTTTTACAGCAATGTATATAACTGTTCGGCAACCGCCGCCGGGCTTATCCGGGTTTTGCCGAATCCTGCGTTTACTTGCGAAAACACACTCACAGATGTTCGGGATGGACGCGAATATTCAACCTTCAGATTACCAAACGGCAGATGCTGGATGAAGGAAAATCTGGATTTCGGAGTTCAGGTTTCGGATTTATACCCACAAACCGACAACTGCATTGCCGAGTATTACAGAAATCCGAATTCCGCAATCTCAAATCCACAATCGTTTTACCAGTGGGATGAATTGATGGATTATGCGCCGGTTCCGGGCTCGAAAGGTTTGTGTCCTCCCGGATGGCATGTTCCAACTTTGGCAGAATGGATGGAGCTGTTGGATTTCAACCTCGGACAATCGCAGGCGGCAGGACCATTGAAGGATTTATGGCTGGAGAATGGATTTCAAGCCATCCCGGCAGGATTGAATT
>JBAXRP010000041.1:0-23553 GCA_037131145.1 Bacteroidota bacterium | reverse complement strand
GTCACAGTTTGATTGAAAGTTCTAAATGTCCACCAAAACCAAGTTCAATAATTTTCTGAAGTGTCGAAATACGTGCTTCCTTAATATTGTTTTCAATTTTTGAAATATATGATTTTGTCGTTCCGACTTTTTCCGCAAGCTGTTCCTGAGTCATGCCTTTTTCAATTCGTGCGTCGTGAATTAAAGCACCTATTCTAAAGTTTTCGTAACCTGCTTCGAGTTCGTCACGCTCTTTAGTCCCGATTTTCCCATAGTTTTTTTCTTTAAACTCTTCAAGAGTCATTAAGTTTTTATTTTTCGCTTTCATATTCTGCTTTTATTTTAAGGGCTAAATCAATCTCCTGTTTAGGTGTTTTTTGAGTTTTTTTTTGGAACCCATTTGTCAAAACGACTAATTGTCCCTGGTCGAAAAAACAGAATATCCGGAATATGTCACTTCCAAGTTGAACTCTGATTTCATAAAGCCCGTCAGTGTTTTCTATGTGCTTAAGATATGCTTCGGGAACTCGTTGCAAATTTTCAACCAAGTCGAAAGTCCAGATAATTTTGGCTTTTACTTTCTTTGATTGTTTGTCAAAGAAGCTCTGGAAGTAGTCTTTGAAAAACGTAACCTTTCTGTATTTTTTATTTTTATCCACTTTTCAAAGATATGAATGTTTCCCTAAAGTGAAACACGAAAGTTGAAAAAGATTAAATCAGTTGTGGTTGTCGGTCTGCTAAAATCGCATATAACGAAAAATAATCGTAAGAGTAAGGTTATTTCTGTATTCGCAAAAAAGAGAGCGCCCACCCCTACCCTGGTTACATTCAGGGAAGCGGTGGGCGCCACATTAATTGATCAGACAAACTTTATTGTTTGATAACCTTGCTCAAGCCTGTCTTTTCTCCATAAGTAACACGAACAAGATAGACGCCAGTAGGGCGTCGCGAAAGATCGAATACATGCTGGTTGAAAGCAGGCATATTAGCGCTTTCTATTAAATCGCCAAGCATACTATAGATTTCAACTGAAACGGAGGAGTTCATATCTACGCCGTTCAACTCAATGGTAAATGTTCCTGTTGTAGGATTTGGAAAAACCTTAAAGAATGAATCGTCCTTTGGAAGGTCAAAGAATCCCGTTGGTTCGCTCTGTAACATTGTAGGCGAAGCTGCCGGACTGGCACAGCAGTATGCGCCAGTTGTTGTGATGACAGCGTGAAGATACCCACCGTTGTTCACTTTTGTACCAGGAAGGAGGTTGATCTTCTGACCGGCAATCATATTTACATTGCCGCCATCCTGAACAATAAATGTCGAACCACCGGTTACAGAACCGCCTGCAGCGGTAATATTAATAGTAGCATTGTAGCATTTAAAAATTCCAGATGGGATGTTAATGTTCCGCAATGGCAGGATTTCAACCAGCAGACTTGCTTCAGTAACAGTAACCGAAGCGGAACCGTACCCGTGGAATACGCCATCGAAGGCGTCAACTGTATAAACCGTGCTTACGGTGGGTACTACCACAGGATTCTGCTGAGTAGAGGAGAATCCCGATGGTTGTGAAGTCCAGGTGTAGGTAACTCCGTCGGTTGGTTCCAGGATAGCTGCATTCAATTGAACCTGATCGCCGAGGCATATAGCGCCGGGTGCGGCTGTTGCATTTACATGCAACCCATTTACACCCATAAGCGCCGACAACCCGTTAACCACAAATACGCCGTTGTGATTTGGATAGGCAGGGTTGTATATAGCAGTCACCTGGTTGGCGTCAGCCTTAACAAAAGAACACAGTTTCCAGGTTATTGGTTCGCCTGCAACAAATCCATCTTTTACCAATGAGTTCGGGTCGTCGCCAAAAGCTATCATAACTTTATCATCCACGCCATTGAATTCTGAAAGACCTCCACAAAACTCCGAGCCTGCGGCATCATGGTAAAATACGCCGAGAACGTCGCCGGGAGTCATTTCCGGTAGGTTATGCGGAATAATTATAAAATGTTTTACCGACGTTTGAACAGGAATCCAATGGGGGCAGGAATGTACTCCGTAATCTTCCACCTCGCCATTGGTTGCCAATCCGAAATAGGTTAACCCTCCAAGAGTGTTGAACCTGAAACGCATATATGTTTTTCCCTGAATAGCCGTGGCGGGAATGTTAAAGGAAAGGTTATTAATCCCTGCCACCATCGGCTGATTCGTAAATATCTGCTCGCCTGCATCTGCCCAGGTTCCATTCTTATTGAAATCCATCCATGCATTCAGAAATCCTGGAACCGAAGCCGTAACCTTAATATTGGCAGGAGCGCCTACATACATTGTTCCGACGAAAACAACGCCATCCTCATCCGCCAATCCGTTAAGATCGTCGCCTTTGGCATTGATATTTGGCTGCCCATCGGTTTCCGAATCAATTGATGCGCCCAAACGGATGTTGAGGTATTTTACATGCCTTGCTCCGTTACTCGCAAGTATTGTGGAATAGTTAAATCCGCTAGCCTGGCTGTCGGGAGCGTCGCCAAAGTCAAGTTCATTGCCCTGTGAACATTCATCAATATATACAGGGTAATCTTCCACTTCGCCATTGCTGACCAGCCCAAAGTAATTGATCGGCGTCTGGGTGGTGCGGAAACGGAACCGGGCATACGATTGACCAACAACAGCCGTTGCAGGAACGGTAAATGTCAAAATATTGGGTCCGGCGGAAACCGGTTGAATTATGTATATATGATCGCCGGGATTTGACCAGTTTCCTGCAATATTAAAGTCTATCCACGCATCGAGGAATCCGTTTACTGAAGCCTGAACGGTGATATTATAAGTAGTTCCAATCTCAATAACCGACGGCATATTCACACCATCCTCGTCATCGCCGGCGGATGGATAGAGACAATCAAGATCATCGCAGTCGGCGCCGATACTGGGTTGTCCGTTGGGTTCAGTGTCAACAAAACTGCCAAGAAAGACGCCTGGCTGTACGACATGTCTGGCTCCGTTATTCACGAGGAGCGTCGCATAGTTATATCCTATGTTGGCTGGATTATCCGGCGCATCGCCAAAATCAAGCGTATCGCATTTTACAGTAAGGCAGAATACTCCGGCGGTATCTCTACATCCATAAGCATTCTTCACAACAACAGAAATCGAGAATGATCCTGAAGAGGTTGAAACAAATGGGCAATTATTGCCGGTTCCGATCGGAGTTGCCCAGTTACCGTTGGCATACCAGGTAATACTGGGATAGGCTGTAGGATAAGTACTGAAAGGACCTGTTTGAGTTAGTGGTAACGGTATGTAAAGATTCAAAGTATCAGTCTTGCACTTTATTGTTTTGCAGCCAATTGGGAATAAACTCAAATCGGGCTTAGGATTTATCATGGCTGCCGTTACGCTTGCAGAACATCCCGTAGTTTTATCAGTTATGGTTAGTCCGTAAATTCCGGCAGCCGAAACTGTTATTACCGGCGTAGTTTGTCCATGGCTCCATTGATATGCAAACTGAGTAGTATTTATTGGCGAAGGAGTCAAAGTTACCGGACCAGCCTGACAACCATAGTAAAATGGCACAGACAAATTAGGTATTTCGTTAAATGTAATACAGAGGGTATCATAAGCAATGCATCCGGTAACTACATCTGTAACCTGGAGAATAAAGCTTGCGATGTATGGCAACGTAAGCGGCAGTGTAACAGAAGCTAAAGTAAAATAGCTCGCGTTGCTGCCATTTGGGCTGAAAGTAGCTCCTGCCGGAAGGCTTGACCATGAGTAAGAATAATTCGCATCGTAGTAGGCAGAAAGCTGGAACTGTGAAAATCCTCCGGCAGTAGCGCAAACCGATCCCTCTCCGGTAATCTTTGCTTTGGGCGTTGGTTTCTCATAAATGAATAGGGCGTTTGACTTGTCAGAGCATCCGAAACTATTGGAAACTTCAACCTGATACTCGCCGTAATTGTAGGCATTGTAAACATAGCTCGAAGCGCCGCTTATCATTGAGCCATTCAGATACCACTGATAGGACGACATTCCGGCACAAGCTGTAAGCGTTACGAAACTGCCGGGGCAATACATAGTATCTGAAGCTGTAATTGTGCATAAGGGCGATGGATTAATTGTATCAGTATGTGTTTTAACGGCAGTGCAACTTCCCAGTGTGGCTGTA
This sequence comes from Bacteroidota bacterium, assembly GCA_037131145.1. Lineage (GTDB taxonomy): Bacteria > Bacteroidota > Bacteroidia > Bacteroidales > FEN-979 > CAIVAT01. The sequence continues at coordinate 19,412 of JBAXRP010000041.1, read as the reverse complement.
AGCGTTACCGTGTATAAACCCGGCAATACATAAGTATGCTGCGTCGGGGTTTCGAATGATGTTGAACCGTCGCCGAAGTCCCAAAAAAACTGGAATCCGGGACCTGTCGGAATCGCTGTGAAGGTAACAGGCTGGTTCTGGCAAGCGGGATTGGGACTGATTGAAAAATCAACAGAGCAGTTCACAGGATTTGGCGGACCGCCGCCTCCGGCACAGTTTCCAATCAGAATATATGTACTTTTTGTCACGCTACAGGAACCGTTTGAAACAGTAACATAGAAATAATAGATACCAGCCCCGGTGAAATAGGCATTTGGTATCGCATAAGAAGAATTTGTCGCTCCGCTGATGGGTCCCGTGTTATCGCTCCACTGATAAGAAGGAAATCCGGACGTAACGCTTAGAATAAGCCCGCTCGGCATAAGTGGCAGACAATAGGAAAAGGAACCGTTGGCAGTTATATTGCCAACAACCGGGGGATTGATAATGGTTACGTTAATTGAACCCGATCCACCGCAGTGGGTTGCTGTAACGGTTGCTAATGTAGGCGTTCCATGCCACCGGATATTCACGAGGTTTGTCCCTTGTCCTGAAATAATTGATCCCCTGTTCGGAGGAGTAACACTCCATTGGAAGCCACCCGGAGGAGGCGGTCCGCTTGCGGTAAAGGTGGTAACGGCGTCAACACAAACCGTTGTGGGTCCTGAAACTACTGGAGGAGCGTAAGGAAAAATATTCAATGTGTTGGTCAGCGACTGACAAAAAATACCCGGACTGATTTCAATTTGCTGATAAACGCTGATTTGCCAGGGACCTGCCCCGGTCAGTTTTACTACAATCACATCCTTGTCAACACCCATTTGTGTAAGGATAGTTCCGGTACCGAGGGTAATTGCCCAAACGAAGGGACTTCCTGGAGTATTGGAGGTAATGCTGTAAATTAAATTTTTATTGGGACAAACCACAGTCAGACCAACTATACTACCCAAAATAGGCTTAGCGATAACTTCAACAACCTTTGTTGCAGTCAGATTGCAGAAAACGCCGGGAGTTGTGCTGGTTGCGGTAATTGTGTATGTGCCGGGATTATTGAATGTGATGGTACTCGATATTCCATTCACAGGAGAAACAATAACGCCAGCCAAAGGAGTAACTGCCCAGTTGGCGTTGCCATTGGCAAAGTAGGTGATAGGATTACTCTGGCAAACTACATCATCGCCAAAGAATGAAAAGACTGGAAGAACGCTAACAGTGATTACGCTTAAACCGCTGCATCCTGCAAGTGGATTCTGGTACTGGCACTGTATCTGGTAAGTTCCGGGAACCGTAAAGGAAATATTGATGTTGGGAGTGTTCCTGTTCTTGTCGTTGAATGAATAGGTTCCCAGGGCTGCAGTGGTTGTCCAAAGGTAATAAGTACCAGGAAGCGTGGGTAGAAAATAACTACCGGAGGAACCCACACAAAGCACGGTTGGTCCGCTTATTGGAAGGCTGGGATAAAGTACAGGCACGTTGATTGTGGTAGTACCCGGACAAGGAGTTGATGCACAACCCGGAACTGCAAGTGACACCGTTGTAGGCACAGTATATGCCACATTCCACTTCACTTTGATACACATTGTATTTGCGCCCGAAATTATGACGCCCCCGGTAACTGTCCAGTTATAAGTGGAACAAACAGCAGTTGTACATAATGAAGTAGTGTCGCCCGGACAAACGGTTTTAAAACAGCAATCGTGTGTAATCGTTGGTCCTGCTGCATTTAACACCACAACAGTCTTTGAAATTGTATCCCTGCAACCGCATGGAGTTTTTTGATCGCCGCCAGCAGATCCTCCTCCACCGGAATTGAAGGCTGTAAGGGTGACAATATATGTGCCTGCGGCGGGGTAAACATGACCTGTCGGAGTGGCAAGGTTTGAAATGGAACCGTCGCCAAAATCCCACAGATAATCGCTGCCGCCGCTTGATGTATTTGTAAACAATACAGGTGTATTCAAACAAACAGTATCATTTGCGATGGTAAAGTTTGCCTGTGGTCCTTTAATCAAACAAACCTCCTGCTTAATGGAATCGAGGCAACCGCCGCCGCTGATAACAACTTTAATGGTTCCGCTGGCTCCATTGCCCCACAAAATATTTACCGGGTTTCCGAAAGCCGTTGCCGGCGTTCCTCCCGTGATAGTCCAGGTATAGGTGTAAGGCGCAGTGTTTGGGTAAACGGTGTATTGATGATATGTTTGCTTGCAGGCAACAAGTGAACCATGTCCGCCATTAGGAGTAGTTCCGCGCTGGCATGCCCCTTCGGGTGGACAAATTTCAATTGCGTCTTTCAATGTAAACTCAGGACAACACACCTGAGCCGAAACGGTAAAAGACAATTGCATAAAAAGGACGATGAACGCAATCAGCATCATGCCGGATACGCCGGATGATCTGGAATCTGAACCATTTAGTCCTTTGGTTTTGCTAATAAAATATAATAATCTCATAATTTTCCTCCTGTTATAAAAAGTTGGTTGCACGATTATTCAACGTTGAAAATACTATTGCCTGTTTGAGCAATTAGTTTTTGCCAGCAAAGATAATTAGAATTAGTCTAAATAATGACTTGTAACATTTTTATAATGCCGGATACTAAATGAATCTTTACCGTTATTTGACGACAAAAAACGTGTCAATATGGAAAAATAGCGTAAAAGAAAATATTAATACCTTTGAGCGGAAGTGCACACAAGTCAAAAAACCATGTTTCCCAGATGAACTCAAATTGTGAAAATCCAGACAGACACTGCGTTGGGTGTGAATTTAAATCACCGTTGTTCTGCTTTCTCAGTGATGAAGAACTTGGCCTGATTGACAACACCAAACTTACCGTGATGTTCCGAAAAGGTGAAACAATCAGGAAGCAGGGTACTTACATGTCGCATGTAATTTCGGTAAACAAGGGGCTTGCCAAGTTATATCTTGAAGGCATTGATCAGCGAAACGCGATTCTCAGGATTGTAAAGCCCACAAACTTCATAGGAGGACCAGGCATTTACCTTGACCAGCGTCATCATTTTACGGTGACAGCTTTGATTGATACGACAGTTTGTTTTATTGACGTGGCGGTTTTCAGGGATATCATTGACCAGAACAAGGCTTTTGCCCATGAATTTATGAAAGATTTCAGCCGGAATGTATTATCAGTGCATAACAGGCTGATTTATTTGACGCAGAAGCAGATGGCTGGGCGAATGGCTGATACATTGATTTACCTGTTTGATGAAATATTCGAAGCCTCCCATTTTCCGATGTACTTTTCACGGCAGGATTTAGCGGAACTTTCGGGAATGACTAAGGACAGCGCAGTAAAAATTATCAGGGAATTTCAACTGGAAGGCATTATTAACCTTACAGACCATGAAATGGAACTGAAGAACCAGGAAGCGCTATATCGAATAAGTAAGAGAGGATGAAAAATGGAGGCAGGATATTGACTATTTTAATCCGCGGTTCTCAAGCAAAGGTTCAATGCCCGGTTCCCGCCCTCTGAAATCAATATACATCTTCATGGCGTCTTTTGAGCCACCCTGTTCAAGAATATTCTTCCGGAATTTGGCGGCAACCTCGCGGTTAAAAATATCGCCGGTTTCTTTGAAAGCCTGAAAGGCGTCTGCATCAAGTACTTCAGCCCAGATATAACTGTAGTAACCGGCAGTATAACCGCCAGTCATTGAATGTTGAAAGTATGTTGAACGGTATCTTGGAGGAATCTGCGGAATAAGTCCGCGCTTTTTCATTGATTCTGACTCAAACTGCAAAACGTCAATCTTCCCGGCTTCTGGAAGAATATGATAATCCATATCAAGAAAGCTCGCTGCAAGATATTCAGTAGTTTTAAACCCCTGCCCAAATTTTTGACTCCCGATAATTTTTTCAACCAAATCACCAGGAATTTCCATGCCGGTTTGATAATGCTTTGCATACGCCTTCAATGTCTGAGGTTCAAATGCCCAGTGTTCCATAATCTGTGAGGGAAGTTCAACAAAATCCCGCGGAACACTTGACAATCCTTTGTACTTTACGTTTTTCAACAATCCGGCAATGGCATGGCCAAATTCATGGAACAGGGTTTCAGTTTCATCAGCATTAAGCAATGCAGGTTTATCTGCCGAAGGAGATGAAAAGTTGCAAACGATTGTCATCACCGGCGCTACACGCTTGCCATCGCGATACGACTGCGACCTGTAACTTCCGCACCAGGCGCCTCCCCTCTTTTCCGGACGAGGATGAAAATCGAGATAAAGAACGCCGAGATGACTGCCATCAGCATCCTTACATTCAAATAATTTCACTCCATCATAATAAGTTGGAGCATCTTTGACTTCAGAAAAAGTAATTCCATACAATTTGTTGGCAACAAAGAAAGCCCCGTCGCGAACGTTTTCCAGTTTAAAATATGGTCTCAGAGATTCTTCATCAAGTTGAAAACGTTGATTCATCAGTTTCTCGTTGTAATAACGCCAGTCCCAGGCTTCGAGTTGACCCTTTTCAACATCCTTTATCATTATATGCTGCATCTCGGCAGCTTCTTCTTTCGCCCTCGAAATGGCAGGCGACCAAACCTGATCCAGAAGTTTGTAAACATTATCGGGCGTTTTTGCCATCCTGTCATCCAAAATGAAAGAGGCAAAATTCTCAAATCCCATTAACCTTGCCTTTTCAGCGCGCAAGGCAACCAGTTTTCCGATCAATGCCTTGTTGTCGTACTCATTGTTATTATTACAACGGTTAATGTAAGCGGTAAAGATCTTTTCGCGAAGCGCCCGGTTATCAGCAAACTGAAGGAAAGGCATTATACTTGAATTTTGTAATCCAAAAATCCACTTTCCCTGTAAAGCGTCAGCTTCCGAAGTAACCGGTTGGGTTGCGCCAGCGTCTGGATTCGCAGGTTTGGTATTTGCAGCATCTCTAACTGCCGCTTCGGAAGCGGCTGATATAGAGCTTTCGGGTAAGCCTGCCAGTTCTTCCTTATTAATCACTGTGAGCTTGAAAGCATTGGTTTCAGCGAGCAGGTTCTGACCAAAAGTGAGTTGAAGCATGTTGATTTCTTTATTTATTTCACGGAGCCTTTCCTGCGATTTAGCATCCAGATTTGCCCCACCGCGAACAAACCCCTTGTATGTTTCTTCAACAAGGCGAAGCTGGTCGGGATTGAGTCGCAGGTTATCCTTGCTTTTATATATAGTTTTGACTTTCTCAAACAAAGCCGGATTCAGGTTGATATCGTCAGAATGTTTGGTGACGAGCGGCGACAGTTGTTTTGCGATCTCCTGCATCTCCTTGTTGGTATTGGCTGCGTTGAGTCCATAAAAAACCGAACTAACCTTTTCCAGTAAAGACCCGCTGTTGTCAAGTGCGTCTATTGTGTTTTCGAATGTCGGCCGTGCGGAATTCCTCACAATAACGTCAATTTCCCTATTGTGAACCTTCATGGCTTCTGTAAAAGCCGGCATGTAATGTTCATTTCTGATTTGGCTGAAAGGAGGCGTTTGAAACGGAGTTTTCCAATCTTCAAAAAAGGGATTATCTTTCTGATTGTAACCGCTAAGGGTAAATGCGCCAGTCATAAGTAGAAGAGCAAAAAGTTTACGCATAAAAATTAAGATTAAAAATTTCAACAAAAATATAAAAAACGAACTGATTTACGAAGGACGAAGGATGAAGGACGAGGGACGTGCAGGGTTACATATTAAATTCCGTTCCTTCGGCCGCCAGAATTGTTTCCGGAAAAACCGCCAGAGCTTCTTGCAGTAATGGCTCCAAATCTTCATATCGCGCTGAAAAATGTCCCAGCATCAGTTTTTTAACGCCGGCTTTTGATGCAATTGTCGCAGCTTCAGCAGCAGTAGAGTGAAGTTTATCATTAGCCGCTTTTGCCATTAACTGCATAAAAGTAGCTTCATGATAAAGTAATGAAACACCGCTGATCCAAGGCGTCATCTGTTCAAAATACCCGGTATCGCTGCAATAGGCAAACGACCGCGGGTGTAATATTTTCCGCGGAGGATTCTTTTCCCTGAAAACAAAACCACAGGTAGGAATACTATGTTTCAACGGAAAACTGTGAACAGTAAGTTTTGCATTTTCAAAAAGCAAGTCGTATTCTTCCATAATCAGAGGATGAAAGTGAAGCTGATAATTGAGGAATGTCATTGATACTTCCAGTTGAATCCGAATGATCTCCTGCAACATTGGCGGTCCATATACATGTAAATCTTCTTTGCGACCAAGAAGGTGCATAGAATTGAGCAATCCGATAAGTCCAAAGAAATGATCGCCGTGAAGGTGACTGATTAAAATATGCCGGATACGCTGGAGCGAAATATGAAATTTCCGCAACTGAAACTGAGTTCCTTCACCGCAATCAATTAAAAACAAGCGCTCATCTGCATTGAGCAAATGAGCGCTTAGTTTTCGGTCGTTGGCTGGGATTGCAGCATTGCAACCCAGCGGCGTAAACGAAAAGGTCATGTTTTATTCCGACTTCGATTCTTCAGTTTCCGATTCGGTTTCGGTTTCGGTTTCCGGTTCGGCTTCAACTTCGGGCTGTACTTCAAATGCGGCGGTTTTAGTATCGCGCGCCAGATTTTCAGCTTTTACCATATCAGCTTTCAGGTTTGCAAGGGCGTCAATATCGCCGAGGGTTGTTTTCTCGAGGTTATCCTTGAGTTTCTTCACCGCTTTCTTGGTATCGCTTTCCTTTTTCAAGCCAGATTTAACCTCTTTGCTCTTTTCAGCATTGGCTGCATCCTGATGAATCTTACTGTGCGAAAGAATGATTTTTTTGTTTTCCTTTGAAAACTCAATAACCTTGAAGTCCATTGCTTCCTCTTCCTTCGCCATTGTATTGTCTTCTCTCGAAAGATGACGAAGCGGCGCAAATCCTTCAACGCCATAAGGAAGGGCAATTATCGCGCCTTTATCAGTTAAACTTACTATTGTTCCGAGATGTACTGAACCAATAGCAAACAAGTTTTCAAAAACATCCCAGGGATTCTCTTCGAGTTGCTTGTGACCAAGGCTAAGGCGACGGTTTTCAACGTCAACGTCGAGTACCATTACTTCAATTACCTCGCCGATTTTGGTAAATTCGGCAGGATGTTTGATTTTTTTAGACCAACTGAGGTCGGAAATGTGAATGAGCCCATCAACGCCTTCTTCTAGTTCGACAAAAATGCCGAAATTGGTGAAGTTCCTAACGGTTGCAGAATGTTTCGATTTGAGAAGGTATTTTTCTCTGATGTTTGTCCATGGATCCGGGATAAGTTGCTTGATACCCATTGACATTTTACGTTCTTCGCGATCGAGTGTGAGAATAACGGCTTCAACTTCCTGACCAACCTTTAGAAAATCATGAGCTGTACGCAGGTGCTGCGACCATGACATTTCAGAAACGTGGATCAAACCTTCAACTCCGGTAGTAATTTCAACGAAAGCGCCGTAGTCGGCAATAACGACAACTTTACCCTTTACCTTATCGCCAATCTTCATATCCTGATCCAATGAATCCCATGGATGAGGTGTAAGTTGTTTGAGACCGAGGGCAATACGTTTTTTATTTTCATCGAAATCGAGGATAACCACCTTGATTTTCTGATCAAGTTTAACAATCTCTTCGGGATGGTTGATACGTCCCCAGCTCAGATCGGTAATGTGGATTAATCCGTCAACACCGCCGAGGTCAACAAACACGCCATAGCTTGTGATGTTCTTGACGGTGCCTTCGAGAATCTGTCCCTTCTCCAGTTTTTTGATAATTTCGGCTTTCTGCGCTTCGAGTTCATCTTCGATAAGCGCTTTGTGCGATACAACTACGTTTTTGTATTCATGATTGATCTTCACAACTTTGAATTCCATCACTTTGTCAACAAATACATCATAATCGCGGATTGGTTTAACATCAATTTGCGAACCGGGAAGGAATGCCTCGATACCAAAGATATCCACAATCAGTCCGCCCTTGGTGCGCGATTTCACATAACCCTTGATAATTTCCTGTTTTTCAAAAGCGTCATTAATCCGCTCCCATGATTTGAGGATGCGCGCCTTTTTGTGCGAAAGCAATAATTGACCTGTAATATCTTCCTGATTTTCAATATAAACTTCAACTTTATCACCGATTTTCAGGTCTGGATTGTAGCGAAATTCGTTCATCTGGATTACGCCATCGCTTTTGAAGCCGATGTTTACAATCACTTCGCGGTTTGTCATGGTAACCACAATGCCTTCTATCACTTCGTGATCCTGGATGGCGCGGAGGGTTTGGTCGTAGGCGTCTTCCAGTTTTTTCCGCTCGTCGTTAGAGTAGATTTCGTGTTTTTTTCCGATGGCGTCCCAGTCAAAATCGGCAGGGGCAACAGCAGGTTTGGGAGCCGGGCGGCTCTTCTTAATTGGAGGTTCTTCAACAAATAACGCTGCAACGGGCTCTGGCGTTACCACTTCGGCAACAGGAGCTACAGGAGCTTCTTCGGCGACGAAAACTACCGGCTCGGCGACAGGTTCATCTTCAATTTTCACCTCTTCGGCAACAGGCGCAGCTTCTTCGGTGTTTTCAATTTTTTCATCATTTGGATCAGTTGGCTGATCCATGTAATCATTAATTTCTTCAGTATTCATTAAATTTGTTTTGTGGCGGCGGAATTTTGCCAACCGGGTTCGACATTCTGTTTATTTTCAGGAACTCAGATAAAGAACGGAATCCATTTTTCTCCTGTCAAAATGGGGTGCAAAAGTAGGTATAAGTATTTGATTTACCAAAGAAAAACGAACCGTAAGCGGATCAATTGGAATTTCTGGGGGGGGGGGAAGAGAATTTCAGATTTCACATCTCACATCTCACATTTCACATTTGAGCCCACTCCGAAAAGTCATTTTTTTTGCCACATTGCTACAATCATCACGTTTTGCCCCTGACTTTAGACCCCTTCCCCCCGGCCCCCTTCCCCAAAAAGGGAAGGGGGAGTCCCGTGCTAATATGCAATAACTCTGTTAATCATGGTATTATGCCGATTAGCACGTTACTCCCCTCCCTTTTTGGGGAGGGGTTGGGGGTGGGGTCCAATGTAGGATTATATGACAAATAGCAGTTTATTTATTTTATTGACTTTTCGGAGTGGGCTCAAATGTGAAATCTGAAATGTGAAATCTGAAATGTGAAATCTGAAATGTGAAATCTGAAATCTGAAATCTGAAATCTGAAATCTGAATTTTATGGTTTGCTACCTCTCCATCCACCGGAAATTCCTCAAGAGCCCGAAAAGCGGTTCCGGTATAACTTCCCTCAGATTAAATAAAAATGGCGCGAGGAAAAAATTTCCATTAGAAAATTTTTTCCTCGCGCCATTTTTATTCCGGGTTTGAAAATACCCCACAGATTTTACAATCGGCTTAGTTCATTAAAAGTCCTTTATAGGTTAAAATTTGATTATTCACTTTTAGCTTAATAACATAGAAAGAATTCGGATTGAGGTTTGCCGCTATTAAGGTATTTACCTGCGATGTCTTACCAGAGAAATAGATATTTCTACCCATTATATCATAAACCTCAACCTGATCAACGTTTTTAAAGGTATTTGAGAAAATCCGGATACCTTCGCGGCTGAGACTAACCTTTATCTCATCTTTTAAAACAGAGTTAACAGAAACGATCGGACCAAAAGCAACATCGTCAAAATAATAAGTTTTGGTTCCGGCAATAGCGCCTGCTGTTCCGAAATTGAAGAATACCGATAACTTTTTATAGATATAGCCGAAATTGATGGCAGCGGTTCCTGTGGCTTCATGTGAAAAATCGAACTCAAGAAATTCCCAAGCGTTAGCCCCTAAGGTCACCTTTTCGGTTTCAACGCTTTTAGTAGGATCGTTAGGATCTTCAACCTTCACACGTACCGGGATTCCGGCGTCGGGCGAATAAACCCTCATGTTCATTTTGGTTGAACCCGGAGCAAACGGGATAGCCGTTGCAAAGCCAACCGTTCCTCCAATGGTAGTTCCCGCCCAGGTTTCGGCGGTATTTGTTTTGATGACTTTGCAAACCATGTTTGTAGGATTCACAGGATCATTTTGAATATTGCTAACGTTACCGCCAAAATCAACGAGTTCATATTTCACATTGCCATTGTCGAAGGTTACCGGGAGATCAACAGGTATTAAAATTGGCGCAGTGCATGTTGTGCAAGTAGCCCAGGTGAAACAGATAGTTGTATCTGAACTGCCCAATGCCAAAACCCTGTTTGTGTTGGTTGCATTTCCATTGGTACAAGTCCATGTAGGATTTAATGCCTCTTTTATCGGCGTGTTGCCATTTACATACAGAAACTCGTAATTGGAGTTAGCCGCTAAAGTAAAAGTAGTAGCGTAATAACCGGTTCCGGCAGGAGTCATAATATTGCCTGGCCAATTAATCCAGTTGCTCCAACTGCCAAATACATAAACAGGCAATGAATCGGGAGTTTGAACCTGAAATGTAACATTAATAAGAGTTGGCGCGATTCCTCCAAAAAACACATCGTCCCAATAGTAGGTTTTATTTCCTGCTGCTGCGCCTGTAACTCCAAAATTGAAGAATACCGACAGCTTTTTGTAATTGTAGGTGTAGTTAATTACCGGGGTTCCTGGCGACTGGTTTGCAAAATTAAACACAAGCGTTTCCCATGTATTTGCGGTTGTTGTTAAAGCCTCTGTTTCAACGCTCTTTGATCCGTCAATTGGATCTTCAACCTTCATGCGGATTGGTATTCCAACATCTGTTGAATATACTCTCATACTCATGGTCGTAAAACCCGGAGCAAATGGCACCGCCGTTGCAAAGCCGCCGGTTGATCCTCCGAGAGTAGTTCCCGCCCAGGAAACCGCAGTATTTGTTTTGATGGTTTTGCATACTTTGTTAGTGGGAACAACAGGATCGTTTTCGATATTACTGGCGTTACCGCCGAAATCAACCAGGTCATAGTTTACTGTTGCGTCGTCGAAAGTAACCGGAAGATTCAACGGAGTTATCGGAGCTTTTGGCGCTGAATTACCAACAAACCGCGATTGTGCCGTTAAGCCTCCCGAAATCAGTAATAAAAGCATAATTATCAGAAAAGGAATTTTATTGATGGCTGGACATCCGCCAGGGTTTAAGATTTTTTTCATTGTTTATTTTTTAAGATTAAGATTGTTAAATTGCTTTAGTTTGTGCATGATTTGTAGGGAAGTCTTCATTGTCACCTTTTCATTATCATCCTGGTAACTACCTGATCTCCACAAATAATTCTGATGTAATATACGCCAACAGAAATTCCATTGAGAGAAAGGGGATGTTTCCCATTGCCTGTGAGCTCGCCTGTACGAAGTTTTTCACCGCGAATACTGATCATATCAAATTTTGCCTGAGCTCCTTCGGAAACGCCTTGCAGATCAAGCGTAACATCTGACGATGTAGGATTGGGGAAAATCCTTACAGATAAAGCTCCATTATCATTTACGGGGATCTCCTGAATTTCAATTGATTTAACCTCGCGGGCTGCAGGCAAAGTACAATACTGCTGCGTAGCGGTGATATGAGCGTGTAAATATCCTCCCGACATGACCTGAGCGCCTGGAAGAATAGTAATTTTCTGACCGGCAACCAGGGTAACTTCTCCAAATTCCTCTACTCTGAAAAAACTGTTATTACCTGCAACGGTTATGGTTTGAGTGGCGTCGTAGCAAGAGCCCTGTTCGGCGACTACGGTGATGTTCTCAAGCGTCCGGTTCGTTGGCACTATCGGAACGTTACAGGAATTGCAGGAACTCCAGTTCAAACAGATTATAGTATCGCTGGCGCCCAGAGTTAAAACTCTGTTGGTATATACAGGATTTCCATTGGTACATAACCATGCCGGGTCTAATACCTCTTTTACCGGCGGGTTTCCATTAACAAACTGAAATTCATGACTGGAATTTTCGATAAATGGAAGCGTAACAGAATAAACTCCATTTCCAATTAAATTCATTGGAGTTCCAGGCCAGTTGCCCCAGTTGTTCCAGTTTCCGAAAATATAAACAAGACTTGAATCATTGCCCTGCACCTGAAAAGTTACGTTTATGGTAGTTGGCGTATATCCTTTGAAAACAATATCGTCAAAATAGTATGTTTTGGTTCCTGCAACTGCGCCGGCAGTTCCAAAGTTGAAGAATACCGACAACTTTTTATACATATAAGTGAAATTGAGGGGATTAGATCCGGGAGCCGGGTTTGCAAAATTGAATTCAAGGGTTTCCCAGGAATTTGCACCCGTTGTAATAGCTTCTGTTTCTACGCTTTTCGCTGCATCATTTGGATCTTCAACCTTCATACGTATCGGAATCCCTGCGTCGGGTGAATAAACTCTCATAGTCATTTTGGTGGCGCCCAGAGCAAACGGGATAGCCGTAGCGAGACCAGCCGCGCCTCCAATAGTTGTGCCTGCCCATGACTCAGCGGTACTTATTTTAATAGTTTTACAAACCTTGGTTGTTGGAGCCACAGGATCAAATTCGATAACACTGAAGTTTCCGCCAAAATCAACCAGGTCGTAGTTCACATTTGAGTTATCGAAGTTAATTGGCAAATCTACCTGGATTGGCGCAGGAGGACCAAAGACAATATCATCAAAATAGTATGTTTTTTCTCCGGCAACCGCCCCGGTAGTTCCAAAGTTAAAGAATACCGACAATTTTTTATAGGTATAAGTGAAATTGATGGGGTTAGATCCGGTAGCCGGGTTTGCGAAATTGAACTCAAGGGTTTCCCAAGTATTGGATACTGTTGTAAATTTTTCGGTTTCAACACTTTTCCCACCATCATTAGGATCTTCAACTTTCATGCGAACCGGAATTCCGGCGTCGGGTGAATAAACCCGCATGAGAATTTTGGTTGCGCCCGGAACAAACGGAATAGGAGTCGCAAAACCAATTGTTCCTCCAATTGTAGTGCCTGCCCATAATTCCGCAGTATTTATTTTGATGGTTTTGCAAACCTTATTAGTAGGAACCACCGGATCTATTACGATAGCGCTGATGTTTCCGCCAAAATCAACCAGGTCGTAGTTCACATTGGGGTTGTCGAAAGTAACTGGAAGGTTAACAGGCGTTGGTCCTGCCGGTCCAAAAGCAATATCGTCGCAATAGTATGTTTTTTCTCCGGCAATTGCCCCGGTAGTTCCAAAGTTGAAGAATACCGACAATTTTTTATAGGTATAGGTAAAATTTATCGGAGCAGTTCCTGAAGCCTGATTTGCAAAGTTAAATTCAAGGGTTTCCCAGCCATTGGCCATTGTTGTCAATGCTTCGGTTTCAACACTTTTCCCCGCATCGTTAGGATCTTCAACTTTCATGCGAACAGGAATTCCGGCATTGGGTGAATAAACTCTCATGGTCATTATAGTAGCGCCGAGAGCAAATGGAATCGGAGTTGCCAAACCAGCCGCTCCTCCAATGGTTGTTCCCGCCCATAACTCGGCAGTAGCTGATTTTATTACTTTACAAACCTTATTGGTTGGTACCACAGGATCGTTTACTATGCTGCTAACGTTTCCGCCAAAATCAACGAGGTTATAGTTCACTATAGGGTTGTCGAAAGTTACAGGCAGATCAACCAGAACAACTACGGGAGGTACGAAAGCAATATCGTCGCAATAGTAGGTCTTTGATCCGGCAATTGCGCCTGTTGTTCCGAAAATAAAGAATACCGACATTTTTTTATATGTATAGGTAAAATTTATCGGAGCAGTTCCTGAAGCCTGATTTGCGAAGTTGAACTCAAGTGTTTCCCATCCATTTGCCACTGTTGTCAACTTTTCCGTTTCAACACTTTTACCAGGATCAAGGGGATCTTCAACCTTCATACGAACAGGTATGCCTGCGTCGGGCGAATAAACCCTCATGGATATTTTGGTAGCATTGGAGGCAAATGGGATAGCAGTTGCAAAACCAGTCGCTCCTCCTATGGTAGTGCCTGCCCATAATTCCGCAGCAAGAGGTTTGATGACTTTACAAACCTTATTAGTTGGAACAACCGGATCAAATTCAATATTGCTGATGTTTCCGCCAAAATCAACCAGATCATAGTTCACATTGGGATTGTCGAATGTAACCGGTAAATTTAACGGAACCGGTCCTGATTGACCAAAAGCTATATCGTCGCAATAGTAAATCTTTTCTCCTGCAACCGAGCCTGGAATATTAAAATTGAAGAAAACGGAAAGCACTTTATAACTAAGACCGAAATTCATCGGATTACCTGACGTTTGATTTGCAAAATTAAACTCAAGAGTTTCCCAGCCATTGGCTATTGTAGTAAAAGCCTGCGTTTCTACGCTTTGGGATGGCGCGCCAACAACTTCAACTTTCATCAAAACGGGTACCCCGGCATTGGGTGAAAATACTCTCATTGTCATAATGGTAAAGCCCGGAGCAAACGGAATTGTGGTAGCCATTCCGGCAGGTCCACCAATGGTTGTTCCCGCCCATGACTCGGCAGTAGCTGTTTTAATGACTTTACAAACCTTATTGGTTGGAGCAATAGGATCAATAACTATGCTGCTGATGTTTCCGCCGAAATCAACCAGATTATAGTTGACTGTGGCGACGTCGAAGGTTACCGGCAAGTCAACCTGCGTTTGTCCGAATCCGGACATTGCCAGAAGAATGCCGAAAAATGCAAAAAGGAATTGTTTTCTCATAATGATTTGTTTTAAGGTTAATTAATAGTTAATTGGTCAGGTAATTCAATTTTATTCTATTTTTCCACCCAAAATGGAATATTGGCATAAGCAACCTTATTGTTAAAATTTACGCTCACAAATAATCTGTAAGCGCCTTCCTTCGCAGGAGTTTTAAAGCGAATTTGATCGCGATTAACCTCTTTTATTAACCCGGAAAATTCCTGAGCCTCTTTTTCTTTATCTCCACCCGATTTTTTATCGCTGCTTTCAGCGAGTACTCTCCAATGATAAACAAATTTATTGTCAGAATCCACTGATGTTTCTGTCATAGTCAGACCTATTCCGGCAATTACAGAAGCAGGGTATTCAGAGTCGGCTTTAAGTTTAATATTGTCGTGGGCAGTTTTGTCCTGTATTGTCATTCCTATTATTGTTGGCGCCGGTTTTGGGGAATTTTGCCCTTTAAATGCTATTTCCAATGCGTCAATAGGCTCGGTTGGAGTGTTGTCTTTGGAAAACAATCCAAACCAGGTTTCAGTGTATTCCTGTTTGGACCCCCAGAAAAAGGCGTATGAACCCAAACACTTGTTATTATATGGTTCGATGTAGTTTTTATATCTTTCAAAATAAACCTTCTTTTTTTCGGAGCTTGTTTGCTCAATGGAAACATTCCAGCTTGTTTTTGGCGATTCCCAGTAGCCGTTGGGACCCCATTCGGTAATCATATATGGACCTTTCCAACCAAATCGTTCAATATTCAATGGAACATTTTTAATGTCCCCGTATGTGTTGATACAAAAAATATCAATGTCTGTCGCAACCTTTATAATCGCCTGTACCTTCATTGAATCAATACCGGCAGTAACCGTCGAGGTTGGATGGTTGGGATCAATCTGGTGTATGTATTTTGCAATATCCTGAACGGCATTCCAAACGTTGGTGTTACCGTAGCCCAAATCCAGTTCATTTCCAATCCCCCACATCAATAATGCGGAATGATTCTTATATTTTTCAATGATGGTTTTGAAATTGTTGAATTGGTTGAGAACCTTCTCCTTATCATTATAATCAAATCCATGTCTTTCGGGAATAAGCCATAAGCCGAGCATTACGGTTAAACCATTTTTCTGGGCTTCATCCAATACCTGCTGAGCATTTTCAGAGCCCCATGTCCGAATGGAATTTCCGCCAATTTCAACCACTTTCGCAAGGTTGACCTCGCCGCCAACACCTTTTACATAATATGGCGCGCCATTGCGAAGAAAGGTAAATCCTGTTTCGGTTCGCACAATCTTTGTTTGACCAGATACAGACGAGATAAAAAAGAAGCAGGAAATCAGGCAGGTTAGCAGGTGAAATCTAATTAGTCTCATGGGTGGTAGGGTTCTATTTTAAATCAGCGGCTAAAATAGAGTGGCGTTACCCCCGATCAAAATTTCAACGTACATCAAAAATGCACCTACACCCCTTTTTGAATTACATCATTAATACATCAACTTGATGATTGTAATAACATAAATCATTGTAAATAATGTATATATGAAATTTTATTGGCGAATGAAAACACTTCAGCCGCTATTCGTCGCTTTCTCGCGAATCCGGCTAAAGCGACATCATAAAATCGGTGAGGTTGGCATTTCGGTCGAGTCCCAATTTTTTCCGGATACGGTATCGGCTAATTTCGACGCCGCGGGCGCTTATATTCATTAAGGTGGCAATTTCTTTACTGGAGATATTCATTCGAAGGTAAGCGCAAAGGCTCAGTTCACGAGGGGTAAGATCGGGATATTGGGTTTTGAGCTTTTTGAATAATTCTTCATGTACCTGCTCAACATGAGTATTGAACACCTGCCACTGTTTCTCATTGTCAATTTCTTTTCCAATTTTTTTTACAGTGATATTCAGATCATTTTTCAGATGGTCGTCGGAAATCCTGATTTTAATCTTGTTGAGTTCATTTCTTAATTTGTGCAGAATTTCATTTTTTTGAATAATCAGCATTGTTGAGTTGGCAAGTTCTTTTTCTTTATGAATCATCTCAAGATTCAGCTTTTCATTTCTCAAACTGATCATCTCACCTTCAGTGATGAGCGCTTTTTCCTTTAATTCCTGCTCGCGTTGCCGGTACTTTACTTTCTGCGCTTCTTTCTCCTTAATGTGAGATTTCTCTATTTTCTTCAGAAAGATCCTATACAAAAAGTACAACAGAAAAAGGGTAATCATAATGTAGATAATCCATGCGTAGATTGTTCGATACCACGGAGGAAGAATCTTAAAAGTATAGTTTAAAACTGGCGTTGTTTTTCCCTGAACGGTAAGAGCTTTAAGTTTAAAGGTGTAATCGCCAACCGGTAAATTGGTATATTCTTTGGCGTTTTGGAATGACCAGGGTGACCAGTCGTCATCAAAACCATCCAATTTGAATTGAAATGATGGTTTTTGCTCTGCAAACTGGCTGGCAGAAAAAGCGATGGTTATCGTGTTGTTTACAAACCGAAACCGCGGTACAACCTCCTGGCGGAGACAGGCGCTGGAAAAGCGGTAAACTCCTTCGGAAGTATCGCCCGACTGTAATTTGCAGATATGAAGAACCGGCAAAAAACTGAAGTACTTGTATTGCGCCGAATTATAGTGAGCGAAACCACCTTCCAGACCAATTATTGCGTTACCGGCGTCCAACGTATTAACATGTCCGAAAGCAGGGATTACCATTCCTGAAAGCTCAACAAACGGAGTAGAAATATTGGTATAGGCGCCATCTTCCTGAAAACGTAATACGCCAGGCTGTTGATTGTTATAGTACCAGATATTATTGGCGCTGTCCTGAGACAAATAATCAATTTGCTTTAAACCGGAAAAAAGCTGGTTAAATGGAATATCAGGTTCAAATTTATCGGCATTTTCATTATATCGGTAAATACCGTTTCGCGTTCCAACTGCAATTCCTGATTTCAGCTTAAAAAGTGTGTTACCGAGATCGGAAGGTAATCCATTTCTGTGGTCATAAAACCGGATTTCGTCCAGGCGACGCAAATCCGCGTCGGGTTTTAACCGGAATAGTCCTTTATATCCGTGGCTTATCCAGATAAAACCTTTTGAATCCTGTTCGATATAATGCGACGATTGGTCATAACCAGATAGTTCATTTCTATATTCCCACAAATTTCCTTTCCTCCCGAACACCGAAATCCCAGCATAGTTTCCAACAAGTAGCCTTGATTGTTTCCCGTCAGGTTTTATCATATTCCACCCACCGGGAACGGAAGATATCTTTACAGCCGTTTTATCCAGTATCTGGAATACTCCCAGGTGATGCCCGCAAAAAAGCGTATTGTCAATAATTGTAAGGCACCAAACCTGTCCCTCGGTTCCTTCGATCAGATGAAAATCACTGTTTTTCTTCAATGGATTGATAAAATCTTTCCATTGGATGTAAAAAAGCCCCTGATTGGTTCCAAGGTATAGGTTCCCACCGAAAAAGGCTGAAGCGTAGCCAGATCCAATATTGAAATAATTCTGAATAAAGGTAAGCGGTGAATTAAAATGGATAACCGATATTCCATTATCGAGACCCAGCCAGATGTTACCTTCCTGATCGCTTCCCACACACAAAACGGTATTGTTTGAAAGACCGCGCTCCTTGTTAATTTCGAACACAACCTGCCCGCTTGTGTCTGAAATTATCAATCCATTCTGGATGGTTCCGAAAGCAAAATACTTTTTATCAATAAGAGCTCCGGAAAATATCTGATACTTTTTAAGAATTGCATTTATAGGTTTGTCCCATGCAATTAGTTTTTCTCCGTTATACCTGAACATTCCCTTTTTGGCGGTTCCAATTATTACTTCGTCATCGTTCAATGGAAGAATAGTCCATATCTGGGTTCCGGCGAAAGCAGAGCCATCGCTTATGCGCCGCAATTTTTCCTCCCGGTATTGCATAAGTCCGTTTAACTCGTCATGAACCCATAAAATTCCATTTACGTAATAGGAAAAGTGAAACTTTGAAATTGGGTAAACAATGTCAATTTTCCCGCTGTTGTATATGAATATTGCTTTGAATGACTGGAAAACAATGCCGAAACTGGTTTTATGAATCCGCCATATTTCGTCAAAATCTTTTATTCTATTATTAAGCAACGGAAGCAGGGAATGATATTTAAGTATTCCATTGGCGTCTTCTTCGTAATAACCAAATTTGTTGAATGCCCCAACATAGATGCGTTTATCGTCAATACAAAGCGAGCGGATTACTAATTGAAGATCGCTGTAAACTGTCCAGTGAGCTCCGTCATATTCAACAAGTCCGTTGTTATTGCCAAAATACATCATGCCATTTGACGCTTGCGCCACAGCCCAATTCTGGGTTCCGCCTTCGTACTCTGCGCGGTTGAAATTATGAATCCAGGGCAAACCAAAGCGTTGGGAATAGACAGCGTTCACCGATGAAATCGCGATTATAATTCCAAAGAGCCAATATTTTCTAAGGTTCGAAATCATTATTACGTTCACCTTTCCCTGTTTGACTGTGTTTTGCGCGCCATCCGGTAACTTATTCCTGTTTACAAATATACTTTTTCTTTTTTCATTGTATATCAATAAAAAAACCTCTGAATGTCATTTACATACAGAGGTTTTTTTGTTGACCCACCAGGATTCGAACCTGGGCCGAGAGAACCAAAATCTCTTGTGCTG
>JBAXRP010000040.1:0-23909 GCA_037131145.1 Bacteroidota bacterium | reverse complement strand
TGAACCTTGAACCTTGAACCTTGAACCTTGAACCTTGAACCTTGAACCTTGAACTCTGAAAGAAAGGTTCGTTATTTTATATCCGCCCCGTTTACAACATCTTCATCTGGAGTTACAAAGAAAAGCGTCCCATCCGGATTTTCTGCCATCAGAATCATTCCCTGCGAATCAATGCCTTTCAGTTTGCGGGGAGTGAGGTTTATTAGAATACTCACCCTTTTGCCAATAATCTCCTCCGGCTTGAAATATCTGGCTATGCCGCTTACAACTACGCGCTGGTCGAGCCCTGTGTCAATTTTCAGTTTAAGAAGTTTGTCGGTTTTTGCCACCTTTTCTGCTTCAAGAATCGTTCCTGCGCGGATATCCATTTTCGCAAAATCTTCAAATTGAATTGGCGCTTTGGCTGGCTTCACAGGAGTTTTTGCCAGTGGCGATTCGTTGGCGAGTTTTGTAACAAGTAATTTCTGAACCTGCGCCTCGATGGCTGCATCTTCAATCTTTTCAAACAAAAGTTCAGGAGCGTTTAATGTTTGACCGGCAGATAACCAGTTCAGCAAAGCTGCATCTTTCCATTTGAACGGCTGAAGGTTAAGCGTATTGCGGATTTTTGCAGCAGAAAAAGGCAGGAATGGTTCAGCAATAATGGAAAGCTCGGCGCAGATTTGCAAAGCGATATTCAAAACCGTACCCACCCTGACGGGGTCATAGTTGAAAACTTTCCAGGGTTCGTTATCGGTAAGATACCTGTTGCCAAGTCGGGCAAGGTTCATCATCTCTGCCAGAGCCTCGCGGAACCGGTAGGCGTGAATGCTTTGAGCGATCTTTCCGGGGAACAGTTTCATCTCACTGAGAGTGGCTATGTCGCCGTCGTTAAGATCGGACTGGAGAGGAACTTTCCCTTCAAAATATTTGTGGGTGAGAACTATTGTGCGGTTGACGAAATTGCCGAGAATGGCAACCAGTTCGCTGTTGTTGCGGGTCTGAAAATCCTTCCAGGTAAAGTCGTTATCCTTGGTTTCGGGAGCGGCGGAGGTGAGAACATATCGTAACACATCCTGTTTTCCCGGGAAGTCGGTAAGGTATTCATGCAACCATACAGCCCAGTTTCGCGAAGTTGAAATCTTATCGCCCTCGAGATTCATAAATTCGTTGGCGGGTACATTTTCAGGGAGGATGTAAGTTCCTTCAGCCTTCAGCATGGCAGGGAAAATAATGCAGTGGAATACGATGTTGTCTTTGCCGATGAAGTGAACCAGCTTTGTTTCCGGGTCTTTCCAGTATTTTTCCCAATCCGGCGCGAGTTCGCGCGTAGCGGAAATATAGCCGATGGGAGCGTCGAACCAAACATACAACACCTTACCATTGGCGCGGTCTATAGGAACTTTCACGCCCCAGTCGAGGTCGCGGGTAACGGCGCGGGGTTGTAATCCCTGATCAATCCACGACTTGCACTGTCCATAAACATTGGTTTTCCAATCGTCTTTATGTCCTTCGAGAATCCATTCGCGAAGCCAGGGTTCATATTGATCAAGCGGAAGGAACCAGTGGCGGGTTTCGCGCAGCACAGGTTTGTTTCCGCTCAGAACCGATTTCGGTTCGATAAGATCGGTGGCGTTCAGCGAAGTTCCGCACTTCTCGCATTGGTCGCCGTATGCTTTATCAAATCCACAGTGAGGACATGTACCGGTAATGTAACGGTCGGCAAGGAACTGCCCGGTGGCTTCGTCGTAATACTGTTCCGAAACCTTCTCGATAAATTGTCCGGCTTCATACATCTTGAGGAAGAAAGCCGACGCAGTTTCATGATGAATAGGATTCGAGGTGCGCGAATAGATATCAAAGGAAATTCCAAACTCTTCAAATGATTTCTTAATGATTCCATGGTACTTGTCCACGATATCCTGCGGCGTAACGCCCTGCTGCATAGCCTTGATGGTGATGGGGACGCCATGCTCATCCGATCCGCCAATGAAAATAACATCTTCGTCGTTCATCCTGAGGAACCGAACATAAATATCAGCGGGAACATAAACGCCTGCCAGATGTCCGATATGAATTGGTCCGTTGGCATAAGGCAGAGCTGAAGTAACGGTATATCGTTTGTAAACAGGTTTATCGCTCATTGGATTTGATTCTGAAATTTGTTTAAAAATGAGGCGCAAAGATATGAAATAATGAAAAATGGAGGATTTATAATTATTCGCACGTTAGCGCCAAGGCGACGAAAGACACTACAATACGACAATGACAATAAAATTTCCCGACACTCAAAATTTTTGTGCTAGTTAAAAGAAATGAACCTTTGCATAAATATATAATGTGCTTATTATGTAATACTTAATAAGATTTGACTGGGCTTTGAAAAGATTGTTGAGAAACAAAGCCAATTACAAAGTTCTGGAAGGATTCATGAGCGAATTACTCAATGAGGAAATTACCATTATTAATATTTCAGAAAGCGAAAGTAATCAGGAAACCGAAGACGATAAGTTCAACAGAGTTGATTTATTAGTTGAGAACTCAAAAAAAGAACTGACAATTATAGAAATTCAGCAACTTAATGAATATGACTATTTCCACAGAATACTGTACGGAACTTCAAAACTTATCTCTGAATATCTTAAACTTGGCGAACCTTATAGTAATATCAGAAAAGTGTATTCGGTAAATATTCTTTATTTCGATTTAGGACAGGGGGAAGATTATATTTATCATGGCAAGACCGATTTTGAAGGAATACACAAGCATGACAAATTAATATTATCAGAAACCCAAACAGAAAAATTTCACAAATACAAACCCGAACAGATATTTCCTGAATATTATATAATCAAGGTAAACCGTTTTGACGATAATGCCAAAAGCGCCTTAGACGAATGGATATACTATTTAAAAAATGACGAGATAAAAGACGATTTCAGGGCAAAGGGTTTATTGGAAGCTAAAGAAATATTAAAAATTGAAAATCTTAATGAAGAAGACCGCAGGGCATACAAACGATATTGGGAAAACAAGAGTTACGAAGCGAGTATTGTTGATACCATAAAATTTGATCAGGAATACAAACTGAAAAAAGAAGCAAGAATTACTATTGCTAAAAATTGTATTAGCGCTGGCGTTGAATTAGATGTAATTATTAAATCAATTGGTCTTTCAAAAGAGGAAATTGAAAAATTAAAATAAATATTAACTCATTTTATATATTAGGTTTATTGATGAATTTTAATGTTTTACGTGTTGCAGAAGGAATTAAAAGATTGGTTAACAAGCTTTGGCTTTGCGGCTCTCTGCGGAAAAACTCAGCGGTTCTCAGCGGTTAATCCTTTTTTTTACCGCTGAGTTACGCAAAGAAACCGCAAAGAGCCGCAGAGTAGCTAAATAATTTTTAGGCACACAAGCGGATAGTCATTTTAAAAAATATTTAGGACAGACGCGGAAGCGCTCTAAAACCGCCGCCTTTAGCAGCCCTTCATTGTTCGGCATCTGCAATTTGGAATTGCCAATAGCCTCAGCTTTTGGAAAAAGATGTGTATGTAAATTGGCATTAGCCAAATCAAAAGAGGCGTAGAAGTTGATCTGCTACCCCAATTCTGAGATTTTCGTTACTTTTGGCGTATGATACGCCCACCTTATCTTAAAAAAGGGGATAAAATCGCCATTGTTTCGCCGGCGCGGAGCATCTCTTTCGCCGAGGTGCATCCGGCTATCCGTGTATTCAACGAGTTTGATCTTGAAGTATCGCTTGGATCATACATATTCAGCAGGCACAATCAGTTTGCCGGAACCGACGAAAGGCGGCTCTGGGATTTTCAGCAAGCGCTCGATGATGATGAAATCAGGGCAATCATCTGTTCAAGAGGTGGATATGGAACTGTGCGGATTGTTGATAAACTTGATTTTACGCGGTTCTGCGCCATTCCGAAATGGATAGTTGGCTACAGTGACGCCACGATATTACATGCTCATATCCATCAGAAGTTTGGCATTGAAACTCTTCATGCCGTAATGCCTGTAAATATCGGAAAAAATGCGGATGCTGAATCAGTTGAAACTATGGTAAATGCGCTTTTCGGACGAAAGATTGCCTATAATTATCCTGTTTCGCAATTATCGAGGAAGGGCGCTGCCGAAGGTGTTTTGACAGGCGGTAATCTGTCAATAATTTACAACCTTGCCGGTACGGTTTCATCGCCCGATACAGCGGGTAAAATTCTTTTTCTCGAAGACGTGGATGAATATCTCTACCATATTGACCGTATGATGATGAACCTGAAGCGTTCGGGCAAACTCGGTAAACTCAGCGGTTTGATTGTTGGAGGAATGACCGGGATTAAAGATAATGCTATTCCATTCGGCAAAACAGCCAACGAAATCATAGCCGAAGCCGTTAAAGAGTATTCCTATCCGGTTTGCTATGATTTTCCCGCGGGTCACCTCGATAAAAACCTTGCTTTGATTATGGGGCGCCAGGTTCGGCTGAAGGTGGGCAAGACGGTCGAAATCTTTTTTTATTAACAATCGTATTACCTTTTCCATTTTTTCCGATTAACCTTTCTAAATATCCGGAAAAATTCTCACCATGGATAATCGTATTGAAACGGGTAAATCAGGGGAGCAGATCGCCGCAGATCATCTGCTGGCAAAAGGTTACCAGATTCTGGAACGAAACTGGCATTTTGGCAGGGAAGAACTTGACGTCATTGCAAAGCACGAAAATTTTATCGTAATTGTTGAAGTAAAAACACGTACCGGAAAAACCGAAATCGAACCTGCCGAAGTTGTTCCCCGCGCAAAACAACGTATTCTTATCAGGGCTGCCAATGCTTACATGGCTTACAAAAACCTCCCGGGGGAGATAAGGTTTGATATTATAACCATCCTGATGAATGCGCGTGGGACTCAGCTTCATCATCTTGAAGATGCTTTCTATGCAACGCTTTAATTGAGAAAAGAAGGTTTTATTTTCTTCCGAAATCGGCTGGGTTCTCGCCCCAATATTCGGTTTCCCATTTCAGAATCCGGTTGGGATAATCGTTTTTCTTTATCCATGTTAATCCACGCTCCACGAGTTCGAAAAGCTTTTGATTTTTCGGGGAGATAGACAGGTTTGTTTTAATAGATTTATTTCTAACCCACGCTATTGCGGTAATCGAATCGGAATAGATAGGCCAGTCGGAATTTCGTTCCTTCAGGTAAGCGAGTGCATGAACGATTCCAAGGAATTCTCCAAGGTTTATCGTTCCCTGAGGAAAAGCGCCGATATGAAACAGTTCAGCGCCTGATTTTGTATCAACGCCGCGGTACTCAAGAGCTCCCGGATTGCCGGCGCAGGCGGCGTCCACGCAGATGCTGTCGGGAACAGGTTCGCCGATAAGGGGATTTTTACAGACAATTTTTCCTAAATGATTCTGTTTTTTTCCTATGAATTTCAATGGATCCTCCTTTAACGCACGCTGAGCCAGATCGAGAGTAGCAAAACCCATGTACAATGCGCCATCGAAACCATCAATCTGTTTTTTACAATCCGACCAGCGGGAGTAAATTCCGGGAACTTTTCCCCGCCATACTACGTAAAAGTTGTTTTTTGGCATTGTTACAATTATCCTGCAAAAATACGTTTTGTATCGCAACGGTAAAAATTTCGCAACCACAAAACCATAGAGATTAAGACGTCCTGACCCTATACTTTTAAAATGATGATTATAGCTGATTTAACAAAAGCCAACTCGCAAACAATGCTCCGCTAATCCTTTTACGTCAAAACATTTTCGCTGGAAACAGCGCCTGCGGATTTTTGTATCTTTGCTAAAAACAGATCATAAGTGTAATCGTCATCTTTCAAGCGCCAAATCCCAAATTAAAAACAAGATAGCGTTAAGGGTTATCAGGATTTGAAACCGCCAATTTGGAACCTGGAACCTGGAACTTTGAACTTTGAACTTGAAACCTGTACCTCGCCATCATAATGTCACAATTTAACCCGTTTGCAGAATTAAGATGAATCCAAAGACGCGTCAGATTATAGAACAGGTAAGAAAGTTGTACCATCGGTATGGGATCAAGAGCGTTACCATGGATGATGCTGCGAGTCATCTTGGCGTCTCAAAGAAGACGTTATATGAACATTTCCGCGACAAAGAAGATCTGGTTCATGCGGTTTTAATGCAGGAACACGATAATCATTACAGTTTCCTCGACAAAATTGAAGGAAGGGAACTAAATGCGATTGAGGAGATGTTCGAGGTTTATAAGATGATCAACGCAATGTATAAGGATTATAATCCTTCAATGGTTTACGATGTGAGAAAATATTATCCGGGTCTCTTTTCAAGGTTAAAGGAAATCAGGCGCAGGCGGATGTATGATTCGGCTTTGAACAATATGAATAAAGGCAAAAATGAAGGACTTTACCGAAAAGAGCTTGATTCGGCTATCATTGCCAAGCTTCATGTATTCCGCATCGAAAGCCTTTTTGACAACGATATGTTTACCCAGGAAGAACTAACCTCTTTTACCATGTTCCATGAGATTTTCGTTTATCACGTTTATGGGATTCTCAGCCACGAAGGACGACTCTTTTTTGAAGCAAATTTCGATAAATTCAAGGCAACGTTGTAAATTTACACCCTTCAGGCAACTTAATTTCCTGATTTACGTCTGATTAATAGCTTATGTTGGATGCTCATCGATGATTCAATAATCGAGGGTTGCATTGCCGGAAAGCGTGATGCACAGAGCGCTCTTTATCGCAAGTATGTTTCGGTAATGATGGCGGTGTGTCTGCGTTATGCTCAAAGCCGGGATGAAGCTGAAGACATATTATCGGAAGCGTTCCTGAAAATATTTACCAACATCAGATCGTACCGTTATGAAGGCTCATTTGAAGGATGGATGAAACGGATTATGATTAACCATGCCCTGAACTATTATCGCAAAAACAGGAGGTCTCCTTTTCTTGAAGACATTGGCGAAATCAAGGAAACCGACATTATTGATGGTGAGCCTCGCAGCGCAGATCACTCTCCCGTTTCAGCCGAAACCCTCACTACGCTAATCCAGATGCTGCCACGCGGGTACAAAATGGTTTTCAATTTATATGTATTTGAAGAGTATAGTCATAAAGAAATATCGCAAATGCTGCAAATTTCGGAAAGTACCTCCAAAACCCAACTGTTGAAAGCCAGAAAAATGCTCCGAAAAAAATTATACGATTTAAACCTGATAAAAAATCCCGACCTGATTAATGAATGAGGAGAAAAAATATAATGGAACTGATGATGAAGGGATTGATGAACTCTTCCGCAACGCCATAAACGGTCATCGGGTAGAACCTGATCCCCATGTGTGGAAAGACGTCAGCCGGAAGTTGCTTTGGCTTGAGATTAAGCGGTTCAACTTTACAAACCTTTCCGTTAAATTCAAAGTGACAGGTATTCTTGTTGCTGTACTCACCGGTATTGCGGTATATTTATTTCTGCCGGGAAAATCTCCCTCATGGCGCCTTTCTGATAAATTAGTTGCACCGGTAATCCAAAACAAAATGGCTCCGGCGCCATTGACGAAACCTTCTTCTTTCACTTCATCCACAACGCCTGCCATTGAAAATGGAAAGATTATGCCACAACCTCTGGGGTCGTTATCAAATAAAATTACCACTGATAATTTACACAAACCATCTCGCAAAATAGAAGAAACTACCGCCGCCAGTCCGGCAAAATCAGAAAGAAATATTCAATCTACCGGTCTTCCTGTAGCTGGCGCAATGGTTTCTGATTTTTCAACCGATGCGGTTGTATATGGTACAAGTCCAATTTCTATAAAAAATAATGCAGTTGAGGAAATTTCGTTCCTGGAACCTATCCGCGTTTTACAAATACAGAATATGCCGGGCGGCGATACTCTAATTACGATCGTGACTATTAAAGGCGCTGAGAAATTTGCCGTTAAAAAATCTCCGGCAGCACAAATGTTTTCTGCCTCGCTTGGAATCAATCCTGAACTTGCATTCTATCGGGGAAATGACGCTTATACCAAAATGAATTACTGGGTAAATGGCGGAGTATCGTGGCATATTTCACGCTTTTCAATTTCTTCGGGAATTGGGCTTGGATATATGCTTGACTACGGAAAATACCGCGCCGAGTATAAAAGCCGCGATAGCGTCGGGTATTTTGATAATGTAGTCTCTTTTACCGCCGGCTCAAACAACGAGATTGTTTATAACACAAAACCTGTAACGATTTACGACAGCCTTCAGCATAATGCAGATTACCGTACTTCAAACAGATACACATACCTGCGAATCCCTCTGTTGTTTGGATACCGCGTTTTTGAATCAAACCGGGTTAGTATTTCCATTCAAACCGGACCCGCAATCTCCTTTCTCCTTGGTTCAATGAAATCGGATCCGGTTATTGAATATTCCAACGCCCGTATAATCCGTATTGACGATGAAACCCCCGCCAGGTTAAAGACCAACTGGCAAATCTGGGCAAACCTGTTCATCGAAATGCACGTAACGAAAAAGATCAGCCTCTATCTCGAACCCTCTTTCAAGTATTTTATGAAACCAACGGCGGAACAGGAAAATTCCGGCGCAAATCCGCCCTGGTCATTAGGTTTGGGTATTGGATTGCAGTTCAACTTTGAACAAAAAAATCATAATCCATGAAAAGCCTGTTATTTCCGGTCATATTGATATTCACTGTTTTTTCAGCGATGGGACAAGCAGAATCCGACTCCGATTTTTCCCCGGTTTGCGATGCCGCTTATGTCGCAACCCCGGATTTACAGAATCCGATGATTATACATTTCAACGACGAGTCAACAGGACAAATATCTCTTTGGCAGTGGAGTTTTGGAGATGGGGCAACCTCAACACAGCGGAATCCCATCCATACATATAACTCCGGCGGAACCTATTTCGTTTGTCTTACAGTATCCAATTCCGATTCCGGGATGATATGTCACGACGTATTATGCCTCGCAATAACCGTGCATGAGCCGGGAACATGTGTTGCCGATTTCAGTTATCATCCGGATTCTCAAAACCCGCTGATGGTTGATTTTACCGATAAATCAACCGGCGGCGTAAACCGCTGGCATTGGACTTATGGCGATGGAACAACATCAGATGAACGCAATCCGGTTCATACTTTTCCCGGATATGGTAAATTCCCGGTTTGCCTGACTGCTTACAAAGCTGATTCAATTTCGGTTTGCCACGATGTTAAATGTGATACCGTTGAGATTAATCCGCCGCAGGTATGTCATGCCTCTTTTTCTTATGTGCCGGATACAATGAATCCATTGCCATTGGTTTATAGGTTTAACAGTACTTCAACAGGTAATCCGAATCATTATCAGTGGCAGTTTGGAGATGGAGTCAGTTCCGCAGCTCCAATAGTTATGCACCGGTTCCCATCCGAAGGAAGTTATAAAGTTTGTCTGACTATAATGAGAAAATCCGGCGATGTTGTTATCTGTTCCGATTCAGTTTGTCAGACAATAACCACCGCAAGATACTTTGATCTTGGCGGCCATCTATTTATTGGCGACTATCCAATCAATAATCCGGTATCAACGGGCGATACCGGAGTTGCCTGTCTTTTCCGGAAAGTTGGGGCAGGTCTTGTTCCGGTGGATACGAATGTTTTTACCCATCTTGGTTATTTCGCATTTCCACGGGTAATGAATGGTTCATATATCGTAAAAGCCTCATTAACTCCGGGGTCGCAGCATTACAGTCAATTTATTCCGACATATTTTCCAGATAAGCCAAGGTGGATTGACGCCTCTGGTTTGAATCTCTATGACAGCAGTGATTATGTTTCTAATATTCGTTTAACGCCGGTGGAAACTTTATTAAACGGGCAGGGAAAAATCAGCGGAACCGTTATTCAGGGAGAACCGGGGCTTGTGAATACATTCCTGCCATTTTATGATGTTATTTTATTCGGCTCTCAATTACAACCTTTGCGCTACCAAATATCTGACCAGCGAGGCGAATTTATTTTCGGGAATCTGCCATATAGCCTTTATTATTTGTATGTGGAATATCCAGGAAAGTATTCGAGGCTTACGCCAATATGGCTCGATAACTCTATTCCGGTTGCGGATAGCCTTTTCCTTGGGGTTTTTAATTCTGATGTAACCGGAATTATAAATCAGTCGTATTCAAACCTCGAATTGGGACCTTTGTTTCCGAATCCAACCAATGACCTGGCAAATTTATACGTCAAAGTCACCCGAAAAATGCAAATCCATTTTGAAATTCTTGATTTTCATTCCCGTACTGTATATAAACTGGCGCGGGTATTCGAAAAGGGTTCAGAGTTGGTAACCATCCCTGTTAGCTCATTTCAGCCTGGCGTTTATCTTCTCAGAATACAGTCAGATGGAGATGCTGGACTTTTTGTGCGGAAGCTTATTATCCTGTAAAAGGGGTGAGTTGGGAGATTCTGAGGGTAGGTTCAAGGTTCAAAGGTTACGCCAATAAAATCCATTAAATCTAAATGAATCTGATTCGCCTGATCAGGCAAAATATCCGTTACTTCTCCCGTTCCTGGGCTCTGACGCTGGCAGGCGCGATAATCGGGACGGCTGTTCTTACCGGGGCGCTAATTACGGGCGATTCGGTGCGCTACAGCCTCAATGAACTCGTCAGAATACGGCTTGGCGAAACCCTTTTCGCTCTCGCGCCTGCCGATCGCTACTTCCGACAGATGTTGGCTCATGAAATGGCGGCTGCATCAGGTTTCACTGTAGTTCCGTTGTTACGGACCCAGGGAATTGTTACCGCGCCAGACCAAAAGCTGACGATTAACCGGGCTGAGATTATCGGGGTAACCGGAGATTTTCTCCGGTTGTGGCAACAGTCGGCAGTAGAATCGGATTTTGTAATTCCATCAAAGTATGAAGCGGTGATCAGCCGTAATATGGCGAAAAGGTTACATGTTGGAACCGGTGATTTCCTTGTTGTAAGAATTTCCAAAGAGGGCTTTGCTCCCGCTAATGCTCCCTTCGTTTCCGAAAAATCCGAAACTTCCGGGATACGACTGAAAATAAAAGCGGTGGCAAGCGACCGTTCCGGCGGTAGTTTTAGCCTGGCGAACAATCAGTCGGCGCCTTTCAACATTTTCGTTTCGCAGGAACTGCTTGCTTCGAAAATGGGTATGCCGGGTTTTGTTAATACCTTGCTTATTGCAGGCGCCGGAGTGCAGACCGGCGCTGAATCGTTGAATACAATTCTCCGCGATGTGTGGACACTTGAAGATGCCGGGTTAACTCTATCCGAACCCGTTCATGGAATTTACCAGATAGTTTCGCGCAGAATATTTATCGAAGACACGCTGTCAGCCGCAATTCGTGAAGCCATTCCCGGTTCATCAGGAATACTTACCTACCTCGTGAACGACATTTCAATTCATGGAAAGTCAACGCCATATTCATTCGTAACTGCCGCAGCGCCCGGCGTCGCCCCGTCGGAGCCGCAACCCGGCAAAATCGTAATCACCAACTGGTTATCTGCCGACCTCGGCGCAAAGGTGGGCGATTCGCTTACTCTGCGGTACTGGGTTATGGGTTCAAACCGCTCGCTCAAAGAAACAACATCGCGGTTTATGGTAAATTCAGTCATTCCGGATGAGAACAGTGAAGCCGGTCGCGCCCTGATGCCCGATTTCCCAGGGATGAAGAACTCCGGCAATTGCCGCGACTGGGAGACTGGCGCACCGGTTGATTTAAGCAGAATCCGCGACAAAGACGAAGCGTACTGGAACAAATACAAGGGAACTCCGAAAGCCTGGATTTCACTGACAGACGGTAAGAGAATCTGGAAAAATCCATTCGGCAGCCATACAACATTCAGGTTCAGAAATAGCTCAGAAATTGATTCGCTGACAAGCAAAATCAGGGAACTTAATCCCACAGTTATTGGGCTTGGGTTTACTCCGGTTTTTGAAGCGGGGCTTCGCGCGGCAGGAAATTCAACCGATTTCGGGGAACTTTTTCTCAGTCTCGGCGGACTTATTGTGATAGCCGGGCTAATGCTTTCGGGAATGATATTCTCTTTTTTCCTACGTCAGAGAATTGAGGAGATAACGCTGATGCGCGCCCTTGGTTTCAGAAACCGTGAGATTATGACGATCTTCCTATCGGAAACCCTGATAGTATCTGCCGCAGGCGGTTTCTTCGGAGTCCTCGCAGCCATTGGTTATTCGCAGCTCATCATATATGCGTTGAACACCATCTGGCTCGACGCCGTCAACACCTCTACGCTCATGGTCAGCGTGAGCGGTAAATCGTTAATCACAGGATTTCTGTGTGGCGTTATATTAAACGTAATGGTTTTTTCATTTATCATTTACAAAAACCGACGAAGGTCGCTGCCTTCGCCATACAATCATCCGACGCCGAAAATTTCCGGAAATCACGGTTTTCGGAAATTCACCGGCATCCTCGCCGTTGTGCCGCTCATCGGAATAGCCTTTGCGATTATTCTTTTCGAGACGCTGTCAGGAAGATTTTACCCTTCGCCTGCTTTTATGATTTCCGGCATCCTGATACTGGCAGGAACCATTATCTGTATCGCCATGTTCCTCTCATTGAAAAGCAGGAAAGAACTGAACATCAATTCCGGCATCTTTAATCATGCCATGAAAAACGGCGCTCTTCATAAGAGCCGGACACTTACCGCAATTACTCTGCTTGCGCTTGGCGTTTTCACAATTCTCGTCACCGGGCTGAACCGGAAGTCGGGCGGACAAAATGATGATCTGCCCGGCTCAGGTACGGGCGGATTCCGGTTGTGGATGGAAACCACTATGCCGATTTTGTCTGACCTGAATACGACCGAAGGAAAAAAGAGAGCAGGGCTGGAAGATGATCCGCTTCTGAGGCAGATTCGGTTTGTGCCTCTCGCAAGCGTTAAGGGAGATGACGCCAGTTGTTTAAACCTTAACGAGACATCGCTACCCGCGATGACTGGCGTACCAGCCCGGATTTTTGACTTAAGACAATCTT
Organism: Bacteroidota bacterium; assembly: GCA_037131145.1. Lineage (GTDB taxonomy): Bacteria > Bacteroidota > Bacteroidia > Bacteroidales > FEN-979 > CAIVAT01. The sequence continues at coordinate 10,886 of JBAXRP010000040.1, read as the reverse complement.
TTACATTCGCAAATCTTGAACCGGACATTGACCGGGCGCATCCCTGGAAAGCGCTTGAATATGTAGATAATCCGGGATATATCAACGGCTTTGCAGACCAGACGGTAATCGCCTGGGGTTTGCGAAAAAAGTTAGGCGATACCCTGAAACTTACCGACGAAAAAGGGCGCACATTGAATATCCGTTTGGCAGGAGGGCTTGAGAACTCTGTATTTCAGGGCAGTATTCTCGTTTCCGACAGTCTGCTTCGACTGTACTACCCATCTTCGGTAAAAATTCGTAACATACTTCTCGTAACATCAGCAATTTCCAGTGATTCCGTGATTCGCATTCTCGAAGAACGTCTGCGCGACGAAGGCGCAATTGTCATCCCGGCAACGGAGCGACTGGCAACTTTCGAAGCCGTTGAAAACGCCTATCTCGATGTTTTCATCATGCTTGGCGGCTTTGGAATGGTTATCGGAACCGCAGGAATGGCGGTAATGGCGCTGCGTAATTTGCGCGACCGAAGTCGGGAACTGGCTCTCTATTCAGCGCTTGGTTTCTCGAACGAAATGATTTACCGGCTACTGTCGGGCGAATTTCTGTTTATACTTTTAGCTGGAATTTTTACCGGAATTCTCGCAGCGTTGACGGGAACGCTGCCTTCCGTTATTCATGGCAGTATGGAGGCGCTGCTTTTTCCAGCAATACTTGTAGGGATCATCATTTTGAACGGACTCGTCTGGATTCATTTTCCAATAAAGCGTTCGCTGAAAGGGTTGGCAAATATATCCTGTAAACGGGGTAAATTATGACATTCTGAGGGCAAAATATTAGACGTCAGGGACGGGGTTATTTTTCCGTCAGTTTTCCATTCATCAACCGGTAATGTGTTTTCATTCTTTTAGCAACCTCAGAATCATGCGTTACAATAACGAGCGAATAATCATAGCTTTCATGGAGTTCGGCAAGCAATTCGGAAAGTATAGAGGCATTTCTGGCGTCGAGCGAACCGGTGGGTTCGTCGGCAAGCAGCAATTTGGGTTTGTTGATGAGTGCGCGTACAACGGCAGCGCGCTGACATTCGCCCACCGAAAGGCGTCCAGGGTAATGGCTTAAATGTTCCTTCAAACCAACTCTTTCAAGTAGTTCGACGGCGTGTAAACCAGCCTCCTTTCTGAATAATTTATCGTCCACAGGCATCACTGGAAGAAGTACATTTTCGAGAACTGTAAGTTGCGGCAGGAGAAGATGTAGTTGAAAAATGAATCCGGTAAAGCGGTTCCTAAGTCGCGAAAGCTGCTTTTCATCCATCTGATCAACGTTTTTTCCACCAAGGATAACTTTTCCAGAGGTTGGCTGATCAAGTGTGCCGAGGATGTTAAGCAGCGTAGTTTTTCCCGATCCGGAAGGACCGGTTATGGCAATGGTTTCACCTTTTGTGATTGTTAGCGAAATACCATCAAGTACGCGGGTTGAAACGGCTGTGCCGGACTGTGAATAATCTTTGACGATATCAATTAGTTCAGCGGTTTTCATTTTTATAATCAATTTCTTTTCGTTTTTCTGGAATATTCTTCGTTCCTCATCGCGATATTCACAATAAAGATTTGTAAATCAGGATTAGTTTTTCGGAGATTCTTCTACAATCGAAATGGTCTTCAACACCTTTTCTTCCGGCAAATCCGAGGGCTGTCAGTTTTTCCGGGTCGGAAAGGAGAGAGGAAATTGTTTCGGCAAGGGTGGCTGCATTGTTGGGGTGATAAACCATGCCACCGCCCGATTTCTGAATGATTTCGGGGAAGCCGCCAAGGGCAGGCTGAACCACAGGAATCCCTGAAGCCATAGCTTCAAGTTGGTATAGCCCGAATGCTTCGCCTTTTAGCGCTGGAACTGAGAGGAGGGTAAGTCCTTTAAAGAAATCGTAAAGGTTAGGAAAACCGAATTCCGGGAGTATTTCCACCGCATCTGCAAGGTTATTCTTTCTGAGTTTTTTCATTTGTACGCGGATGAAGCGGCGGTCGTCGCCGGTGTTACCACCGGTAAGTCGAAGTTTCAGGTCGCTGTTTCGGCGGTCTTTTTTTAACAGGATGAAAGCATCAACCAGGATTCCAAGCCCGTTCTCCTCGCAGAGACGTGAAAGGTAGCCAATCGTTCTGTCGGTAAGCGCGGGAGAAGTAAAATGGTATTGTTGGGCGTCTATTCCGATTGGCACGGTGTGGACTAATTTTTCGGGAAGTTGCATTTTCATTTTCATTTCCGAGGCAAACCAGTCGCTAACGGCGATTAGCGCGTCGGTTTTTGAAGCCTGACGGGAGAGCAGTTCCCAGAGTTTATCACGCGAAGCAGGATCCATTGCGTCGATCCAAACATCTTCATCCTGGAGGGAGCAAACCACCGGTACGCCTACTTCGCGCTTTACCATTCCTGCCATTCCCAGCAGAAGCGCGTTTGAAAAGTGAACAATATCGGGTTTTTCGTGATGTTTCAGATAATTTACCAACTCCTGGAGATCTTCGCGCTGCAAACCATCTTCACCCAAAAGCATAGATTCGGTGAGGGCTTCCAAGCCATGAGCGCGGGTGGAGCCGGCTTTTCGGGCAGCGTACCTGAGAAGCGGAGCAGAATTTAGCAGTTTGTGAAGCCATCCCGGCATGCGGCGCAGAGCGGGAAACGTTTGTTTGATATAAATGCTAACCGCGCCATAAAATACAGGCGGACCGTTGGGAACCATTGGCCCGTTCATAACAAGCGGAAGGTAAACCGGAAGTATTACCGTATCGTGACCGGCATTGCGCAGTGAAGCTATCAGAGCGGAATCGCGGAGGCAATTTCCGCAGTAAAAGGTTCCTCCGAAACCTGGTACGATGTGAACGATTTTCATTGTATTATTTCAATTTTTAACAATATAAAACACTCCGGGTTCATTGTTCTGGTTCAGGCTTCCAGGAAGAGGTAATGAAGTTTTAAAAAAGAGATTAGAAGCGCTGCTTTTTGTATAACCACAACTGTTTGTTAACTTCATCACTGTTCGGTTTACGGTCAATGGCCACTTTTTTAAATTCCATTAATTTTATGTTATATGCTGCCCTGCTGTTCGCCCGAAGCACAACTGTTTGAGGTTTGTACTCACTTTGTTCAAAGTGATTTATGTTTAGATGCACAACTGGTCGAATTTGCAGTCAACCCGTGCAATGGGTGAAAAATAATTCTTTGAAAAAAATAGGGGGGCAAAAATTTTTCTTACTTGGGAAAAATACGCGCTTAAAAAAATTGCCTCATGGGTGGTTTGAAGCGTTTATTAAGAGTGTATTTTTATGTGCGTTGGGTTTTTCATTTCCTTTTATTTTTCTTTCATAGTTACTCTGTCATTAACTGCTGATGAAAGTATTTGATACAAACTTTTCAAAATCATGTCGTCAATTCCAAATGCTTTCAAAACAGTTTTGTCAAAATTTATTCTGTCAGTTTGCTTTACTTCTTCAAAAATTGTTTTGATAGCTCTTGCCTTTAGCGGTTGAAATGCCTTCTTAATTTTCTTTACTGAATTTGCTGAAACCAAATCAGGATTCAAAACACGAAGTGTTTTAAAATAATTTGCATTAAGGTCTAATGCTCCTAAGTTCCTTGAAGTTCCTCTCATTTCCATTGTCAAAAAAGTAACAACAGAATTTAAGAGCGCTGCAATTAATTCAACATCATATTTTTTATTCACTGTGATTGCTACAAGTCGTTGGTCAATAGTAAATGGAGTATCAGAATAAGAAAAGAAAAATCTTTCGTAAGGATTTATTGCTGTTACAATGCTTGCTTGTTTTGGTCTGAGTGAATACCAAAACGGTTTGTGTCCTTTGCATGCGCATTGAATTGTTTCAGTTCCATTTCTATTCTTTGCGTTTTGAAATTTCGTTATCCAATTGTTTGCACCTGTAAAATTGTTCTTCAATTCTGTTTGCGGTTTATCGCAAACAAAAAGATAGTTGTTGTAAGTGCCGCCAAATTCAAGAGTGTCAAATTCTGTTGGACTTTTCACATAAGGAATTAAAAACATTTTCTCTATACCTGAACTTTTTACTTCTGCGGCTGGGATAACAAACATAGGATTCCAACCTGTCCTTTCTCCTCTGAAAGCATCAATTACATTTAGATAAATCGTTGTCAAATATTTCTCAAACTTTTCAAATAAACCTGCTGAAATAAAATAGGTGTCCCAGTTTTCGCGCTCGTCTAAAGAAGTTTCAAGTTGTTGTTTTGAAACGGCGCTTACAGTAATTGAACCGTCTGCTTTGTGAAAGAGATTTGAAAAAGATTTGTCTTTCGTCCAACCGGAATGTTTTGGGTTGTTGCAATTATCAATGTCAGTATAAAAATCTTCAATCTCTTTTAGCTGTGTCTCAACATTTTTCTGATTAAAGGTTTCGTAAAGTTTAAAAGTTACAGTTACAAATTTTGTTGGCTCTTTGCTTTTTCCGTGTTGCAGAACGGAAAAAATTGTTGAAACTTTTGAATCGCTGAACCAATGTTCTGCAATACTTCTCACGATGTATTTAATGTGGAAGTTGTCAAGCAAAAAATTTTTGAATTGAAATCCATATTCTTTACCAAGCCAGGCATTGGAAGTTATTGCAGAAAGAAAACCGTCTTTCTTTAGAAACCGGATTGAATTGTAAACGCAGTAAGTAAAATAATCAGAGCGTTCATTTATTTTGAATGAGCTGTCTTTTAGAAATGCTTTTTGTTTCGCTTCAAATTTCTCTCTGAAAAATGTTGTCAGCACATCGTTTGGAATATCTTCTTGCTGAATAAAAGGGAAGTTACTGGCAATGGCATCAAATACAGGAATTGGTTGTTGAATTTGCTTTTGATAATTATTTGAATCAGGAAAAACTACTTTCATTTTCGGTTCAAGATTAAAATAATCGTCTCTCATTACTCTCGGAAAATTATCTGTTTGGTTTTTAATGCGTTGTTTGTAAAGATTGATTACGGAAAGTATTGCAGGGAAATGTGAAATGTCATTGCCCCAAATTTGATTGAGTAATCGAACATGGTTTTTATTTCCATGGAAATTCAAAATCTGATAGAATGAATTTAAAAATGTTCCTGTTCCCGATGTCGGGTCAAACACAAAATCATTTGCTGTTTGTATTGCAGGAAATGAAACAAGATTTGCAAGAATGGCCGGTGTAAAGTATTGTCCGAATTTTTGTTTCTCTTCTTTCGGAACAAGGTTTTCAAGAATAGTTCCGATTACATCTGTTGGCAAAACTTTAAAATCAAATTCTGTGATTGCATTAAAAAGTTCAAACAAAGTTTCGTTTACTGTTTTATTAAAATCAACTTTGTCGGTGAAGTACGGTTGATACACTGCTTGGTAATCAATTCTACTTGCTGCATCAAAATAATTATGCAATGCTTGTTTAACATTCATAGAATTTTTCAAATCAAGTTTCTGTAAACTACCCGACAAATTTTCAGAAAGTGTCAGATAGAAAATGATTTTACCAATAAGATTATAAAAAGTAAACTTTGCCAAAACTTCTTCCTCAATTAAATTATCTGGTTTCCGAGAAGAAGATGCAAGAATTTTGAGAGTGGAACGCTCATAAATTTTCCATTGATTATACTCTTTACGAAAATGTGGGTTAGCGCCTTTCAGTTTTATTATCTCTTCTTTGAATTGTGGTAAAATTATTTCTGCTGCCGCTCTCACTGAATCCACAAAATTTCCTGAAATGTTTATCGCTTGCTTTAACTCTCCGCCTGAATCCAACTAATAAGTTGCCCTGCCCAAGCTCTTTCGTTTAGTTTTTGTTGCATAATTTAAAGTGTGATATTTAACGATTGGCTCAGTGAAAAGCTTTAAAGTTGATGCTTCCACTTCTTTATATTTCAAGGTCTCTTTGATTCTGTCAGTGCATACTTTGATGTAATCAACTGCATGAATCTTATGCAACAAAACATTTTCGTTTTTTTCAATGCCAATAAAATTTCTTCCTTCAAGGATTGCTGAAAGTAAAAAACTTCCAACACCACACGCGTTGTCTAAAACAATGTCGCCTGGTTTTGTGTAAGTTCTGATTAAATATTGTCCAAGTTTGATTGGTTTCTGTGTAGGGTGTAAAACTTCTCCCTCTGATTCAGCCGTTTTGATGTAGATGTAATCTTCAATATTCTGTTCATCATAAAACACAACATCCTGAGGGTATCTTCCTCCGTTGCTCTTAACATGCCTTGGTTTAAAATCTCCATAGCTTCCTGTGAATTGGTCTTTGCGTATTCCCTTATCATAGGGTTCTCCCTCTGACATTTGTGGATTGTATGTCGGTTGCTTTCTGTAAAAAATGCAAATATCTTCGTGTTTTCTCAACGGCTGAATTTTAGCGTTGAGAAAGTTTGTAGGTTTGGATTTAATCCAAATGATTTTGTATTTGAAAAGTTTTTCGTTGCTCAAAATAAGTTTCGCGGTGAATACTCCTTGCGATGTCAATGCGATGCAGCCGTTTTCTGTTATCACTCTTTCATAGCCTGCCCAAAGTTTTTGTAAGTCAATAACTGAATCCCACTTGTTTTGAGTTGTGCCGTATGGAAGGTCGCACAAAATCATATTCACCGACTTGTCTGGAAAGTTTTTCATCACCTCCAAACAGTCGCCTTTCACCACCTTGTTTACATATTTTTCTATTGTCATTTTCGCTTTTTCTGTTGTTGCTAAAGTAGGCAAATTTCGGAATTAGAATTGGTTTAAAAAGTAAAAAATTTTCACACTGCTGAAAACACCTACTGCTCTTGATTGAATTGTAGTGGAATGTTTTTTATGCGGTGACTTTAAAAGTGGTATTGGTTATTGTCCTATGAAAGTCCAAAAACTGTTTGTTCAAAGCGCCTCAGTTTCAAGTTTGCACGGTCGCCAATAGCGTTGCTCATATTACCGCCATATAAAGAAAAATCATGAACATCAGCAAACCGAAAGCTACTATTTTTTGTATAAGGATTCCATTTGACTTTTTGAATGTGATTCCCAAATGTTTGATGAAAAAAGCTGTGAATACAAATAGAAATGGGATTCGGACATAGTAATACATGAGATCCATGTAGGTGATAGAGTGAGAAATGACTATAGTAAGAAAGACTGCAAGCGGAATGTATATTAATTTGTCGTTGTGTTTTATGGCGAGGTAAATGCCGGCAAGCGACATGAGCGACATGATTAAGATAAGGATTTCAAAAACATTGGTGGCTTCAGAGGGATAAAAATCCTGACGATTTCCGGTTTCTAACCAGGTTTTGTTGATTTCACCCGTATTATGTTGTTGGTACTGAAACATTTTGATAAATACGGAATTAATTCCAAAATTCAGCAGAAGAAAATTCTTACAGATATTGCCAATATAAATCATTGGGTGAGATGCAATATTTTCTTTGAATCTGATATTAAACTGATCCTCCAGTTCAAGTACATGTTCAGCGTATATTGCAGTTTCAAATGATTTTGCTCCGGTAGTTTTTTCATAAGCCTCCTGTCCATCGGGATACCATATTTTCCACCATCGGTAATGATTTGCATCCAGATTAAGGCTGACTTGCGAACCAGCCCATAAAGCTATATTGCTTTGTGCGTTGACAGGAATAATCCGGCGCACCAAACTGTAATTCCGGTAAGTATAGGGAGCGATAGTGGAAGCAAATACAAGGGTAAAAACAGAAAAAAACAGGATGGATTTTTTCCAGTTTTTCCCAAAATATATGATTAGCATAATGGCAAATAATGCAGGAAGGATAAGCGACACAGGTCGCACCAAGGTTGTTAATCCCCACAAAACGGCAGACAGAACAAGAAAAACTAAACCATACTTTTTCCGGGCAAAAGCCAGGTACATCAGCCAGGTTGAAATCAACATCAAACAGATGTGGAGAATTTCGTAATGAACGATTCCGGTTAGCATTATAAGATAGGGATTAATGCCAAACATCAGTGAAATCGCAAATGCAAGCGCCACACTGAGAAATTCACTCAGCAATAAAAAGATTACGAGCGACGCAATAGCAAGTAAAAGGCATTGCGAAAAGTAAATGGCATTCAATACTTTTTCTTTTTGCAGGTCAAACTCTTCCTGTGATTGATATTGATAATTTTTTAGTTTCATATCTCCCGATGAATGTAAAACCAGATCAAGGTATTTTACATAACCAGGAGGACGGAATACAAATGGGGTTTTTGCAGAATCAGCGAGATAAAAATTTCCGCTATAATACATGTTCACGCCAAGTTGAAGATATTCTTCTGCCATTCCATTCATCATGGCAAATTGCCTGTTGTTCTTCAAAGAATAAAATGAGGCGCCAAAGACAATGATGATTAACAAAAAAGCATAAAGAAATCTCTTCCATACTGATGCAACCTGATTTGGCTCGTTCTTTATATCTGCTTTTAGTTTGGTTTGTTTTGCGGCGGGTTTCGTTTTTTTCATCCGTTCCTATCCTTGTTTTTTCGCTGTAATATAAATTGATCCGGCTATTTGCCTCAACAGCGGAATTTTTTCAGCCAAATCGGTTAAGGGCAGGAGTGTTTTAATCAATGCCTCTGGAATTCGCGGGTGGAGAAAATCAAACGGAATAATTTCAATGGCTGTAAATCCCGCTTTTTTAAGTCTCTTCCTGATTGACCAGGTGAAAAATGCCGTTTCATCAGGTGAATCTCCGAGCGCTTTTTTCAAAGCAGGAATGTTTTTCTGCAATGCAATCTGGGGATTCATCATATTGGGTTCAGTAAAGGCAATATAGCCTCCTGGTTTTAATACCCGGTAGATTTCTTCCAGAGCCTGATCTACGTCGAGGTGATGCAAAACGGAAGAACCGATCACGGCATGAAATGTTTGATCGGCAAATGACGTTTGATAAGCATTTTCTACGATAAATTCGACATTAGAAAATTCATTCAAAAGATTTTTCCGCGCAAGGTCAATCATATCCGGCGAAATATCAATTGCCGTAACCCTAACCGGCTTTTTCGCAATTTCCCTGGTAAAGAAACCGGTTCCGCATCCGATTTCAAGCGCTATCATGCCGCTTTTCAATGAACTGGTAAGCATTTCCACTCTTCTTTTCCAGCGGATTTTCCCGGCATGCGTATCCCAGTTCCATATTTCGCCGGCATTATGAAGCGCGAGGAATTTCCCATGTTCAATCTCATTCTGTATCCTTTGGTCAACCATGATTTATTTCTTTGAGAATACAAAAATCATGAATTTCCGTTAGAAAACAGCCTCTTCCTGAAAATTTACCGTTTTTTTGGCGTCTGAGAATTTACACCATGACCGGACATTCCTGATTTAGCTATAATTTTTGGTTATTCTATAGCTGTCCTGATGTTCTTAAATTCATTGGAAGTCCCTTTGAAAAACATGAGCGCCTATCTGAAAAATCACTGTTAATTCAGCTTTTTTCTAACCTCTCTGAGCATCACTTCTGTCATCTTTGTCAGGTTGTACTCATAGTTCAGCCCCCAGTCTTTCTTTGCGACGCTGTCGTTGATGCAGGCGGGCCATGAATCGGCTATTGCCTGCCGGAAGTCGGGTTTGTAGGTGATTTCGAATTCGGGAATGTGTTTTTTAATCTCGGCAGCCAGTTCCGTTGGGGTGAAGCAGATTCCTGCGACGTTATAACTTGAGCGCAATGAAAATTTCGAGGCGTCGGCTTCCATTACATCAATGGTTGCCTTGATGGCGTCTGGCATGAACATCATCGGGAGCGCTGATTCCGGTCCGAGAAAGCATTCGTATTTTTTGTGCTTAATAGCTTCGTAGAAAATTTCCACAGCATAATCGGTGGTACCTCCTCCAGCTTCGGTTTTGTAGCTGATTAGTCCGGGGTAGCGCAAACTGCGGGTATCAACGCCATATTTATTGAAGTAATACTCAATCCATCGTTCGCCCGCCAGTTTACTAATTCCATACACTGTGTTGGGCTCCATGATGGTAAATTGCGGAGTGTCCATGCGCGGCGTTGTCGGGCCAAAAACTGCAATTGACGAGGGCCAGAAAAGTTTTTGGATTTTTAGCTCACGGGCAAGTTCGAGCACATTGATGAGGCTGCGCATATTGATATCCCAGGAGGCAAGCGGACGTTTTTCTGCATTACCTGAGAGAATTGCCGCAAGATGATAGATTTGAGTGATTTTTTCATGTTCAAGGATTAACTGAAGTTTGGAAGCATCCAGTACATCGAGAATTTCAAAAGGTCCTGATCCGCTAACTTCGGGCGGCGCAGGACGAATATCAGTTGCAATTACTTTTGAATCTCCATAGATTTTGCGAAGTTCGAGAGTGAGTTCTGAGCCGATCTGACCGGCGCATCCGATTACCAGTATTTTTTCCATGATTATGCTGAGTTTTAGAGTTTCGGCAAAATTAGAAAGTTTTGTTGTGAAAAAAATAGCAGATCGAACCTGAGTGAGAAATTTATACTTTATCAGAAATTCAGAAATTCCCAATTCAGAAATTCCCAAATTTGAAACTTGGAATTTGAAACTTGGAATTTGCAATCATAATGTCACAATTTAATCCGGTTACGATAGAAAAATATTGCATCCTTGATGGAACTGTTCTTCCATGGGCAAAATGTTTATGGAAATTTCCAAATCTGTCAGTTTTTAATGGGCGCCTACCTGTTAACAACAACCTTTCGCACCCCTGTCTGATCGCCAACTGTCACCTTCAGAATATACGCCCCATTGGGCAAATCCCAAAGGTTCATCGTCGCCTTGTTCATCCCTGCTTTGCTGGATATTCGATCTGTTTTTGCAACCACAACGCCTGTCAGATTTACCAGTTCAGCGGTGAATGTGCCATCCTGTTCCATCAGATATTCAATATTGATTATATCGGATGTAGGATTCGGATAAA
>JBAXRP010000039.1:0-24402 GCA_037131145.1 Bacteroidota bacterium | reverse complement strand
CTGTTTGGGAAGCTATCTGTATTGCCAAATCCAAAGGATTGACTTTGTTTGACTTTGAAGGCTCGATGATTCCAAGAATCGAAAAATATTTCAGAGGATTTGGAGGCGAAATTGTCAACTACTTAACGGTAAACAGAGCGCCGTTTTTCATGGAGATTGTCCTGAAACTAATTAAAAGAGCCGTATTCTGATGCTTTTTACATCCCTCACATTTGTTCTTTTCTTTATCGCAGTTTTTATTCTGTATTGGTCGGTATTTAAAGACAATTTAGCCTTTCAGAATCGTTTTCTTCTGCTATGCGGGTATATCTTTTATGGATGGTGGGATTGGAGGTTTTTATTCCTTCTGGTATGCGTTTCAGCGGCTAATTATTTGATTGCCATTTTGATTCAGAAAAAGGAAAATCGCCAACCGCGTAAATTATTGTTTATTTTCGGTTTGATTATCAACATCAGCGTTCTGTTTTTTTTCAAATATTTCAATTTTTTTGTGGATGGTTTTGTTGACCTTACCTCATCTTTGGGGTTTACAGTTAGCCGGTTTGCGCCGGAAATCATTCTGCCTGTTGGAATAAGTTTTTATATTTTCATTTCAATCAGCTACCTCATTGATGTATATCAGCATAAACTTAAAGCGGTAAGCAATATTTATGAAGCGTTATTAACTTTCAGTTTTTTTCCGGTAATTCTTGCCGGACCTATTCAGCGACCAATTTCACTTTTACCGCAAATACAAAACAGGCGAAGTTTCAATTATAAAAATGTTACCGATGGATTACGCCAGGCGCTTTGGGGTTTTTTTATGAAAATGGTTATTGCTGATAATTGTGTTCCCTTTGTAGATGACATATTCGCAAATTTTTCGCATTACCAGGGAAGTACACTATTGGTTGGCGTTATCCTGTTTACCGTTCAAATTTATGCCGACTTTGCAGGATACTCGAATATTGCAATCGGAATTGGGAAATTACTTGGATTTCAGATTATGCAAAATTTCGCCTTTCCATATTTCTCAAGGAATATCAAAGAATTCTGGAAGAAATGGAATATTTCTCTAACAACATGGTTCAGAGACTACGTTTTCCTGCCTATTGCATATTACGTTTCCGGGAAAATTAAATCAGACAGATTCCTTCTGATAAAAACCGATTATCTAATCTACATCATCGGTATTTCAATTACCTGGTTGCTGACCGGTTTATGGCATGGCGCAAATTATACATTCATTTTCTGGGGACTTATCCACGGTTTTTTTCTTATAATGTTCCATCTGACGACAAAACCGAGGAAACGGTTATTAAAAAGATTTAACATGTCGAATAATAATCTCGCTTTGATAGTCCTCGAATCTCTTTTTACTCTAATGATCATCATGGTTTCCTGGATTTTTTTCAGGGCTGATAATGTGAATCATGCTTTTCAATATGTTCTTGAGATTTGTTCAATGTCGTCATTTTCAATTCCGATTAGCATACCCAATAATTTAATCATCCTGATCATCTTGTTTTTTGGTATCGAATGGCTGGGACGAAACCAGGAATATGCCATTGCTTCTCTCGTTGTAAAATGGCCTAAAATTTTTCGATGGGTCTTTTATTACAGTCTCATTCTGTCCATTTTCTATTTTTCAGGGACTGAACAGAAATTCATCTATTTTCAATTTTAATCATTTTCTCTGATGAAAGTGTTTATCAGAAACATATCGCTTTTTTGTGGAATTATTTTTATCCCATTGATAATTTTCTCCTTTTATATTTTCTATGCAAATTATAAATTAGCAGCGGATTATAAAATTGAATCAAACATTAATACTCTCGTCATTGGCGATTCTCATACTCAAAAAGCCATAAACGATCGTTATTTTCCTAACGCAATTAATTTGTCCCAAAGCAGTGAGTGTTTTATCTATTCATACTCCAAATTACTGGAAATTTTAAAACACCATCCTAATATAAAAACGGTACTGCTCGGTTGCAGTTTCCACTCGTTTTCCTCCTATTATGATGAATTTGTTTTTGGCAAATATGGTGCAGAAACCTCTGCCCGGTATTTTTTTATTATGCCACTAACCCTGAAATTAGAGTTTTTATTAAAAAACAATAATCTCACAGGACGGTATCTCCTCCAAATATTATCAAATGGAATAACGAACCTCGGAGTTCGTTCATGGCAATATTCATTTCTTGGTAATTACGAAGCCTATCGCACCAGCGTAAAACTAAGCGAACAGTCTATTAGGAAAAGAGTTAATACACATTATTTTCAGCAGGGAAAAATGGATGGGTTTTCATCATTAAATGTTTATTATTTATCCAAAGTAGTTGAATTGTGTAAGGAAAGAAAAATCAAACTTATCCTTCTCAACACGCCAATGCATAAATATTACATCGAAAATGTGCCGGGTAAATTCAAAGACAAATTTTATTCTCTGATTAAAAGTAAAAAACTGAATTTAATTGAATTTGAGAAATTGAAATTAGACGATAGTTGCTTTTTGCCCGATGGGGATCATGTAAACGAAGAAGGGGCGAGACTCACGACTCTTTTTTTAGTGAATGTTCTGAAACCAGCCAACTCTGCTAAGATGGAAGGAGTATTTGAATGAAAGTAATTGTATCTCATGATGTAGATCACCTCACTTTCTGGGAGCATAGCAAGGATCTTATCATCCCTAAGTTTTTTATTCGGAATGCCATTGAATGTCTTCATGGACACATCCAATTCAGTGAAGCCCTTAAAAGATCGGGAGTTATTTTCAACAACCGATGGCACCGGCTGCCGGAATTAATGGCTTTTGATATTGAAAAAAAATTACCTTCCACCTTTTTTTTCGGGGTGAACAATGGATGCAATCTTGCTTATTCCCTTCGCAACGCGGAAACCTGGATTCACTATGCAATTGAAAAAGGATTCGATGTTGGCGTACATGGAATTGGATACCAGAATTTCGAGGAAATTCAACGGGAATTTTCAACTTTTAAAAGTATTTCCGGTAAATCGCAATTTGGTATCCGTATGCATTACCTGCGACAAAATGATGATACGATAAACCATCTCAGCAGGACCGGCTATCTTTTCGATAGTACGATTCGCGCAACTCCAGCAAATATATTGCCGTATAAGGCAGGAGAAATGTGGGAATTACCTTTGCATATTATGGATGGGGATATCATTGAATGTGGAAAAAGATATGGAAACAAATCGCTTAAAGAGGCGCAGGCATTAACAAGCGCTTTGATTGATAACATCTTTGAAAAGCAAACTGAGTATCTTACCATTTTATTTCACGACCGCTATTTTGACGATAGCTTTTCTATTTGGCGCGATTGGTATATCTGGGTTGTTGAATATTTGAAATCATCCGAATTTGAGTTTATTGGATATCCTCAAGCCGTAAAAGAGTTGAATAACAGAAACTCTACCCTATCCAGATAGTCTTGACGTTGACAAACTCCTTTATCCCGTAAGACGCCAGCTCCCGCCCGTAACCCGATTTTTTTATCCCGCCGAAAGGCAGCCTGGGATCAGATTTGGTCATGCCATTGACGAACATGGCGCCGGTTTCAACTTTCCGGGCAATCCGTTCACCCTTACCAAGATCGCGGGTCCAAACACAACCGCCCAGCCCAAATTCCGAATCATTGGCAACTTCAATTGCTTCCTGCTCATTGGAAACGGCAATGATTGAAACAACCGGACCAAAGGTTTCCTCTGAATAAACCGGCATGCCCTTCCGAACATCTGAGAGGATCGTAGGTTGAAAATAGCATCCTACACGGTCAACCCGTTTGCCGCCTGTTACCAATCGCGCCCCGGTATGAATGGAAGCGTTTACCTGTTTTTCAATTTCATCAACCAGATCAGGTCGTGCAAGCGGACTTACCTGCGTTTCAGGATCCATTGGGTCTCCGATAAACAAAGATTCAAAAGCATTTTTCATGGCAGTTTCAAATTGCGGTAAAACATCTTTCATCACAATGAACCGCTTGGCTGCTATACAGCTCTGCCCCTGATTGATCATGCGTGAAATAACCGCAGCCTTTACGGCGGCATTCAGATCGGCGTCATCAAGAACAATAAAAGAATCAGTTCCACCAAGTTCGAGAACGGTTTTTTTGATCTGTTTTCCTGCAACGGAAGCAACATTACTGCCGGCCGCTTCACTGCCCGTAAGGGTTGCAGCGGCAATAAAAGGATTTTCCAGGACTGCTTTCACAGCGCCAGATGGAATTAGCAGGGTTCGGAATAAATTTGGCGGGAAGCCTGCATCTCTGAAAATTTCTTCAATGGCAAGCGCACAGCCG
The DNA here is from genome assembly GCA_037131145.1 of Bacteroidota bacterium. Taxonomy (GTDB): domain Bacteria; phylum Bacteroidota; class Bacteroidia; order Bacteroidales; family FEN-979; genus CAIVAT01. The sequence goes on along the minus strand of JBAXRP010000039.1, from coordinate 20,098 downwards.
GGTACATTTGAGGCATGTTTAAGCGCTGCGGCATTGCCTGCCATCAGGGCTGGCGCAGCAAAGCGGAAAACCTGCCAGAAAGGAAAATTCCAGGGCATTACGGCGAGAACAACTCCAACCGGCTGAAAGGTCACAAAACTTCGGCTCGCATCGGTTGGAATCACTTCGTCTTTCAGCATTTCTTCGGCATGTTCAGCATAAAAATCGCAAACCCATGCGCATTTTTCAATCTCTGCCGCCGATTCGCGCAGCAATTTGCCCATCTCGATAGTCATCAGCCGGGCATAATGATCCTTTTTATCCCGGAGAATCTGCGCTGCTTTTCGCATTAACAATGCGCGATGTGAAAATAGCGTTTCTTTCCAATCAAGCCAGGCTGAATGAACCTCTTTAATTATCTGTAGCGCTTCAAAATCCGAATGTTCTGCATATTCGCAGATCAATTCACCGGTTGCGGGATTTATACTTTTCATAATTCTATTGTTATACAGAGACGCAATGCATTGCGTCTTTACAATTGTTCTATTGTTCTATTAATCAGCTTCCCTCTCAAATAATAGCCTGTATAAGAATTATCAGTCTTTACGAGTTCCTCAGGCGTACCTTCAAAAACAACATAACCGCCTTCATTTCCGCCTTCTTTTCCCAGGTCAATCACCCAGTCGGCACATTTGATAACTTCGGGGTTATGTTCAATTACAAGAATGCTATGACCGTTACTTATCAGGGATTCGAAAGCTATCAGGAGTTTTTTAATGTCGTGGACATGAAGCCCGGTTGTTGGCTCATCAAAAATGAAAAGAGTTGGTTTTTCACTGGTTCCTTTAGTCAGAAAAAAGGCAAGTTTGATGCGTTGCGCCTCACCGCCCGATAAAGTGCTTGAGGATTGTCCAAGCCTCAGATAACCAAGTCCTACATCCTGAAGAGGTTTAAGTCGCGCAAGAATATGTTTTTCATGGGCGCCTGGTTTTGGCGCTTTTTGGAAAAAGGTCATGGCTTCATCAACCGTCATATTCAGGATGTCCACCACCGATTTTCCGCAGTATTTGATATCAATTACCTCGTCTTTAAATCGTTTTCCCTGGCAGGCTTCACAGGGTAGCGAGAGATCGGCCATGAACTGCATTTCAATTTTTACAACCCCTTCACCCTCGCATTCATCACAACGCCCGCCTTCGATATTGAAGGAAAAATAACCGGGTTTATACCCCCTGACGCGGGCAAGTTGCTGATCGGCAAACAGGTCGCGAATTTCGTCAAATGCCTTGATATAGGTTGCCGGATTTGACCGGGATGAACGACCTATCGGGTTCTGGTCAACCATTTCAACCCCGCCGAGGCGATTAAGATCGCCTTCAAGTCCATCGAACTTACCCGTTTTATCGCCATAGCCTCCCTGAATCTTTTTTATCGCCGGGAATAAAATTCGCCGGATCAATGAAGTTTTCCCAGAGCCACTTACCCCGGTTACTACTGTAAAAATATGAAGCGGGATTTTTACATTCAAATATTTCAAATTATTTTCACGGGCGCCTTTAATTTCAATAAATTCTAACCATTTCCGCCTGACTGAAGGTATTTCAATACGTTGGTGATTGTTTAAATATTGCGCTGTCAGGCTTATGTTGTCTTCATTTAGTTCGCGGAAATCACCCTGGAACACAATTTCTCCGCCCTGATGACCTGCCAGAGGTCCTATGTCAATAATCTGATCGGCGGCGCGAATAATCTCTTCATCATGCTCAACAACAATAACAGAATTTCCGAGATCGCGAAGCCGGAAAAGTACTTTTATCAACTGCTGTGTGTCGCGCGGATGCAGCCCGATACTCGGTTCATCAAGGATATACATGGAACCGACAAGGTTGCTACCGAGAGCTGTTGCAAGGTTTATCCGCTGCGATTCACCTCCCGATAGCGAAGAAGACAAACGGTTCAGCGTGAGGTATCCCAAACCGACCTCATTCAAAACTTCGAGCCGGTTGTTGATTTCTATCAGCAGTCTTTTTGCAACTGCTATCTCAAAAACATTCAGTTCAAGGTTTTTGCAGAAAGCGGTCAGTTCTGTCACGGGCGTCAATACCAAATCACTGATAGATTTACTATTGATTTTAACGTTGGATGTATCTTTTCTAAGTCGCGTGCCTTTACAGTCGGGACAAACGGTTTTTCCGCGGTACCTCGACATCATGACTCGGTACTGAACCTTGAAATTCTGGCTTTCAACAAATTCAAAAAACTGATTTAATCCTTTAAAATATGGGTTTCCTGTCCAAAGTAATTCTTTCTGCTGTGGCGTGAGTTCCTGGATTGGCTTATGGATAGGAAAATCAAATCTGTATGCGTTGATAAGGAGTTCAGACTGCCATTCGTTCATCTTTTCACTTCGCCAGCAGGCAATAGCGTTTTCATAAACCGAAAGGCGCTTATTGGGAATCACAAGGTCTTCATCTATGCCGATAACACTTCCGTAACCTTCACAGCTTTTACATGCGCCAAAAGGATTGTTGAAACTGAAAAGGTTTTCCGATGGTTCTTCAAAGACGATTCCGTCTGCCTCAAAGCGATTTGAAAAGGAAATTCTGCCTGCTTGCCCGCTATCCGATTCAACCATACAACGCCCATGTCCTTCGAAGTAGGCGGTTTGAACCGAATCGGCAATCCGCGGCGGTAACTCTTCATCATTTTTATCAAGCGAAAACCGGTCTATAAGAATATGCAGTTCCTTGATTTTTTTCGGCGGATTGCCGATGATCTCGTCCAGTCGCATGATAACGCCGTCAATCATCAACCTCGTAAATCCTTGTTGCATCAGCACATTGCATCTAACTATCAAATCATCGTCATTGTTATTCCATTGGATTGGCGAAAATATGCTGATGCGGCTATCGGCTGGGAGCGCGAGAAGATAATCAACTACGTCGGTAACTGTATCGCGTTTCACAAGGTTTCCGGATATGGGAGAATAGGTTTTACCGATCCTGGCATAGAGCAGTTTAAGATACTCATAGATTTCAGTGGAAGTTCCAACTGTCGATCTGGGATTTGACGTGTTTACTTTTTGTTCAATGGCAACAGCCGGAGAAATCCCTTTGATATAATCCACGTCGGGTTTACTCATTCTCCCAAGGAATTGCCTGGCATAAGCGCTCAGGCTTTCGACATATCTGCGTTGACCATCGGCGTATAAGGTATCAAATGCTAGAGATGATTTCCCCGAACCTGATAAACCTGTGATAACCACAAATTTGTTTCGGGGAATGGCAAGGCTGATATTTTTCAGATTATTTACTCTGGCGCCTTTAATGATGATAAAGTCGCGAGGGTCAAGGGTTTCCAGGTTCATCAACTGTTAAAATTCTTCTGATAATTTGGCAAAATTAGAAAGAAAACTTGCTTTTTGGTTTTTTTTATTTATTTTTGCTGAACACTTGGGAACCAAATCCCATATTTTATTCACCCGCGTAGGTAAAAAGCCGTCACGCATAATAACAGGAGGAACACTATCGATTAGACTTCTACTCTTTTTTACCTAAAAAAGGAGCCACCATGCAAGCCAATGTCCTTAGTGACCAGGATTTAATCGGCAGATATATTGCCGGACACGAATCCGCCCTTGAACAGTTGATCCGTCGCCATAAAAACAGAGTATTTGCCTATATCCTTATGGTTGTTAAGGATAAAGAGCTGGCAGAGGATTTGTTTCAGGATACATTTATTAAGGTGATTAATACTTTCCGTTCCGGACAGTATAAAGAGGAGGGAAAATTTATTCAATGGGTGATGAGAATATCCCACAACCTCATTATTGATTATTTCCGGAAGGCAAAGCGTATCCCAATTATTGAGAACAACGATGAATTCGACATCTTTGAAAAAGTCAGAATCCCCGTGGAATCAGTGGAAGACCAATTGATCACCGAACAGATTCACAAGGATGTGAAAAACCTTATCGAGTATCTTCCAAAAGAACAAAAAGAAGTATTGGTTATGCGCCACTATGGCGATATGAGTTTCAAGGACATTGCAGAGGTGACCCAGGTCAGTATCAATACCGCGCTTGGAAGAATGCGCTATGCGTTGATTAATCTCAGGAAGCTCGTTAAGGAGAATGATGTTATACTTTCAGTGTAGCTGGTAAGCTGGTAAGCTGGTAAGTTGGTAAGGGGGATTTTTTTTCAACAGATAAAATATTGGAGCAAAAGAGACGTTTTTTAGGTATGAATTTCATTTCAAACCAAAAAACGGCCTATGAAGCGAACAGCTACTTTTTTTTCTTTGACATCAGGTCAATCAAAGTTAGACGATTCTTCCTCTGAAGCAGGAAGAAGACGTAAGATAAGTTCTCCCAGTGAATTTATAATCCGCAACTTACTCAGTTACTCAAAAGCTCTATCTGTACTAAAAACAAACGAAACCGGATACGTAAACCTGGTGATGAACTAAATAAAAAACCCCGCTGAAGCGGGGTTTTTTTATGATATTTTTGTACCTGTCAGTGACGTTCTTCCTTAATACGGGCTTTTTTACCTTGTAATCCACGTAAATAGTAGATACGGGCACGACGGACAACCCCATGTTTGTTTACTTCAACTTTGTCAATGAATGGAGATGTACACGGGAAAATACGTTCAACGCCAATATTCCCGGAAATTTTCCGCACAGTAAAGGTTTCGTTCAATCCTTTGCCTGCACGTTGTAACACAACGCCCTGGAAAGTCTGAATACGCTCTTTGTTTCCTTCCTTGATCTTATAATGCACCGTTACAGTGTCTCCTGCTTTAAAAGAGGGCAATTCATTTTTTTGAATAAATGTCTCCTCGACAAATTTCATTATTTCCGCTTTGTTCATGGCTTTTGTGTAATTAGATCAGTTACTCGTTAAAAAGTTTGCAAATATATGAGTTTTTTTTGAAATAAAAAGGAGAAGTGTACAAAAAGATAGGGGTACCGGAAAGTTAACTATTACATTTGAAACTAGTGCCTGACTAATTCTGTTGTTGTGAATAAATCAGTTTAGGGTATGCACATGACCATTTTTTTTGTCGTGATGAAATCTGCGGTTTGTAGCCGGTAAAAGTAAATTCCGGGCTCAAGTCCCATCATAAGCAAGTCAATTCCCTCTGCATACTTTCCGGCTGGCAGGTTTTTCCTGTGGAGAAGTTCTGCAACGGTTTTTCCACTGCAATCAAGCAGGGTTAGTGTGACTTCCGATGGGTGGATGAGCTTGAACGACATGTAGGTAAAGCTGGAAGCCGGATTCGGGTAATTCTGTTCCAGGCAGGCGGGGATGGCTGGCTGCAGTTCCGGAGCGTACAAATAACTGGCTGAATCTACGATTGCCACCAGCATACTCAGGATTCCTTCATTAAGGTTGGTCCAAACGGGCCTCACCTTGTTATTCAATGCTGAAATGGCAGTGTAATCACCAAAAAAGATTGAAGGGTTTGGTATAAAAGACTTTTCGCTTATTTTGAAATTCTGAAATGATTCCCCTCCATCCCTTGATATAGCGAGGTAAACATCAGTATTGAGGTCGCTGTAGTTTCTGCGATCATAAAAAACGAAGTACAGGATGCCCGTTGACTGGTCAACCGTCATGGAACTCATAAATTGATGCCTGTTTGAGGAATCATTATTAACAATTTTGGGCGACGACCAGTTTTGCCCGCCATCAGTTGATTTCGAAAGGAATATATCTGTGTTGTTAACCCCATTTTTCTGATCTGACCAGTTAATGTAAATATTGCCATGATATGGGCCTGCGCTGTAGTCACAGCATGTTACCGGCATTCCATTGCAACTGTATAAACCAGGAACATCAAATGACCAACCTTGTTTAAGTGTCGAAACTAAAATATTTCCGGATGGCCAGGTAAGACCTCTGTCGGTTGATTTGGCAAACACCAGTCCTGCCGGTCCCGACCACGAAACATATATCTCCCCATTCGGACCGATAGCCGGGTAAGCGCCTTCAACGGTATTGCTGCTGTCGAGGCAATCACCTGCAACTTTGTTAATTCTGAGAGGCTCACTCCATGTTAGTCCGCCATCTGCCGAACCTGAAAATAAGATGTTCGAACTGTCTGCAGGCTTAGCGCTGCCATATTTGTCAAACTGTGTCCAGCAGGTATATACATTATTTGATTTTGGATCTGCCACAGCCCAGCTTTTATCCTGATGCCTTGTTCCATTCAGTCCTGTGTAAGAACCATCGCTCCATGAATGTCCGTTATCGGTTGATTTCTGGCATACAATGCGGTCGAGCAACGAGGCAGATGGCGGTCCGGAAAGATGGAAATAGTAGAAATTTCCGGCGCTGTCGGCAATAATGCATGGATCGCCGTAAACGCCATGTGAAGATGTCATTTCGGCAACCGTCCAGGTAAGCCCATAATCGGAAGAGTAGTACAATGCATTGATGTTTGCTCCGGCCACCATGATGTTGGGCGATTTCGGACTGATGCAGATAGAAGGTTCGTTCGGAAAATTTAAGGCGCTTATAAACACGTTTGGGATTTGTGCCCGGGATCCCAAAAGAATAAAACCCGTAAACAGTACAATTATCAGAAGTCTCATTTGTTGATATTTGTTTTTTTCAAATCGGTCAAATGTTTTATCACAGTTCAAACGAAGTTGGTTAAAACCTCTCCTTTTATTTGGATGTAAATTTAACCTGCATTCTTAACAAACCCAAATTTCGGCAAAAAATTAATGCTTTGGGCATCGGGATAAAAAATAATTGTTATCATGATGTCATCTTAAAATGGGTTTTCAGGTTTAATCCGGAATTTTTTCGCCGTATCCGAAAATTGTTTCGGGACTTCAATTTACATCAATGTTGTAATTGTTGATAACACAATCTGTTCGAAACTGTTAGCTAATCAATAACTCCTTACTATTATGTTTACAATCCTTCATGGAAAGATGTTTGCGGCAGAATGCCATTACTCTTCCATCAACCCCGGTCTCCGCTCCCTTGTCCGCTCCACTGCCTGCTCATATTTCCATTTGGCAATCTCTTTATCATTGCCGGAAAGCAGGATATCGGGAACTTTCAGACCTCGGAATTCGTAAGGTCGGGTATAAACCGGCGGCGATAGCAGGTTATCCTGATAGGAATCGGAAAGCGCAGAGGTTTCATCATTCAAAACACCCGGAATAATTCGCACAATGGCGTCAGTAAGTACCATTGCTGCCAGCTCACCGCCGGAGAGTACATAATCGCCGATGGAAATTTCGCGGGTGATGAAATTTTTTCGGATGCGTTCATCAATGCCTTTGTAGTGGCCACAAAGGATTAACAGGTTCTGACAAGTAGAAAGCTGATTGGCGACTTTCTGATTGAGCAATTCTCCGTCGGGACTGAGGTAGATAATTTCATCATAAGCTATTTCGGATTGCAATTCTTCGATACACTTAACCACCGGTTCAACCATCATCACCATGCCAGCCCCGCCGCCAAACGGATAATCATCAACGTTTTTATGTTTACCGGTTGACCAGTCGCGAATATTATGAAGGCGTATTTCGACATGCCCTTTCGTTTGAGCGCGTTTTAGAATTGAAAGACTGAATGGTCCTTCAAACATCTCCGGAAACAATGTTAAAATATCAACCCGCATTTTTCTTATTTTACAATCACCTCCAACCCATCAAAAGCCAGTCTCACAAAATCAGGCAACTTTTTATTAACATCTTCATGGAGACCAACAAAATGGCTAAGATGAGTCAAATAACCGGCTTCAGGATTCAGTTTTTTTAAAATATCTACAGCTTCACCGACAGAAAAATGGGAAACATGTTTCGAGTTTCTGAGTGCATTAAGAACAATCACTTTCGAGCCTTTAACTTTCTCCAGTTCTTCGTCGCTGATAAAACTGGCATCGGTAATGTATGTAAAATCCCCGATGCGATATCCGGTAACAGGTAGCTTTTCATGCAATGCCTTTATGGGTATAAATTCAATTCCCTGAATAGTGAAGGGCTTATCGTCAATGGCATGGATGGTTAGCTGTGGAGCTCCAAAATAACGGGTTTCGGAAAAAATGTAGGGAAATTCGATCCTGATGGCTTCCATAACCTGCGCAGTGCCGTAAATGTCAATCTTTTTGTTCAGGACATAGTTGAAAGCGCGGACATCGTCAAGCCCGGCTATGTGATCACGGTGCTCATGAGTGAAAATTACTGCATCAAGGTTGAGAACCTGCTGTCTCAGCATTTGATGGCGAAAATCGGGACCACAGTCAATGACGAAGGTGAGTCCATTCACTTCAACCATGGCTGAGGTGCGCATTCGTTTATCCCGCTGATCGATGGAAACACAAACGGGACAGTCGCAAGTGATCACAGGCACTCCGATGGATGTCCCGGTTCCCAGGAATGTGACTTTAATTGGCGGATGAGTTGTTTTTAACATTAAAATATCAGTTCATCCACCTGATTGCGGTCGATGGTAAGTTGTTTTTTTAAATCTTCGGTGGTTGCAAGCGACCGCTCCTCGCGAATCCTTTTGTGGAAGAGTAAAGTAACCATCTGTCCGTCAATATTTCCGTAATTTTCAAGCAGATGTACCTCAATCAGCGTATCAATAGGAGATTCTTCATTTTTCCGGATAAAACACATGGCTCTCGAAAAGCAGTCATCTCCCACAACGGTAACGGCGAAAACACCGTTTGGCGGAACAAGTTTGCACTCCTCCTCGATTTTCACAGAGAAACATGGAAAACCGATTTCCTCAAGAATTGGACTGCTTTTGCTCATCTGCCCCATAATGATATACTGATGGTCGAGATAGGCGTTGGCTTTCTGAATATTGCCATCCTGGATCGCCTTCCTGATCTTTGTTGAGCTTACAGATTCGTTTTGAATATCCTGTTCGGCAATTTCTTCGACCTCGAAACCATTTGTGGTTCCAAGTTTTTTCAGCGCCTCATAATCGCCTTCACGGTTATGACCAAAATGATGATTAAAGCCAATTACAATCTTTCGCGCATGAAGTTTACTCAGTAAAATATCTCGAACAAATTCCATGGAACTGATTCTTGAAAACTCAAGCGTGAAATTGACGATAATAAGGTTGTCGAGTCCTGCCTTATGAAGCAAATGAATTTTTTCCCGTTGTGAGCTGATCAGGAAGAGACCTTTTCCGGCTGTTTCCGGATATAGAATTTTGCGCGGATGAGGATGAAAAGTTATCAGAACAGTTTCACCGCCGATTTCCGAAGCAATGTTTTTCAGGCGCTGAAGGATCACTTTGTGTCCGACATGTACGCCATCAAACGACCCTGTAGTAACAACCGCATTACGGATTTCACCTACATTGTCAAAATCATGGAATATCTTCACAGTATTTTTCTATTTATAACGTTCATCATTCTTTTTCGCGAAAAAAGCAACCTTTTCGAGCGAGGTTATCATGTCATATTCTTCAAGATAGACATAAGGAGGAACGTTCAATGGTTTTGGCGTAAAATTCAAAATTCCTTTGATTCCCGACAAAACCAGCGTTTCAGCGATTTCAGGCGCCTGTTCAGAGGGTACGGCAATTATTCCGATGGAAATATTGTTCTGCCTGATAATGTCAGCCATCTGGCTGATATGATGACATGCCACGCCGTCGTAAACCCGGTTGATTTTCTCTGGATTTATATCGAAAGCGGCTATGATTGATAGCTTCGATCGTTTTCCTTTGAAATAGCTGATTATTGCTTTCCCCAGGTTGCCAAGTCCGACAACTGTTACCCGCTGTCCCCGTTCAGAATCAATAATTCTTCCAATCAGTTCTATCAGCTCCTTGATGTCATACCCCTTACGAAGGTTTCCTGAATACCCGATAAGCATAAGGTCACGCCGAACCTGGACTGGCGTAATGTGGAGCATCTGGGCTATTTCATGAGAAAATACATGGGTTTTCTCCTTCGAAAGGATCATTAGTAACGACCTGCGATACTGGCTTAACCGCTCAACAGTTTTGTGTGGTAAATTTTTTACAAACATGGTTTATCAATTGGAAGTCTAACATTAAATGTGCTACCCTGATCCGGAATACTTAACACTTCTATTTTTCCTGAATAATTATCAATAAGTTTTTTTACTATCGAAAGACCAAGACCGCTTCCGGTAATATTTTTGGTTTTTTCGTTTTTAATGCGAACAAAATCATCAAAGATTTTTTCAATTTCCGTCGCGCTCATTCCGATGCCGGTATCCACAACGGTAATCGCAATACACCCATCCTGCCGGGCAAGCGTACAATCAACAGAGCCTCCATCCAGATTGTATTTAATTGCATTAGATATAAGATTATTAAAAATTATTTCCATCTCTTCGGCGTCAGCCTGAATGATAATTTTTCCATCGCTTATCAAATTCATCTTCACATCCCTCTGAATAGCGTAGGGGCGCATGGTATCCATCGCCGTACGGGCAATCATCACGAGATCAACCTCGGCGATGTTGCGTTTCGCTTTTCCCGATTCAACTCTGGTAAGATCGAGTAAATCGAGAATCAGGCTGCGCATTCCCTTAATCCGATCGAGCGAACGGTCAATCATCACATCATAATCTTCAAGTTTATTCCCATTTTGACGTTCCCTGATCATTTTCAGGTAACCTTCAATTGAATTCAATGGGGCTTTTAGTTCATGCGACAACACCGATAAAAAAGTGAATCGTATCTGTTTTCCGGTATCCTGTAAGGTATGCGTCATTTTTTTGAGAAAAACGCGTTTGGTTATATTCTCAATTGACGACTTGAGTTCCTGAGGTGTAAATGGTTTAGGGATAAAATCATAAGCGCCATCGGATGTGGCTTTTACGGCGAGTTCAAGCGAAGCGTAAGAGGTGATCATCACCACGATAATGTTTTTCTTTTTTTCCTTGATATACGCTAAAACTTCAACACCCTGAATTCCCGGAAGTTTGTTGTCGAGTAAAACTATATCCGGCTGATTTGATTCGACAATCTCTATACCGGCTTCTCCTGTTGCGGCTTCAAGCACTTCAAAGTCGAAAGCTTCATCCATGAATGGATAGTCAACCCTGAAATTACGAAGTATCCGGGTTATTCCGCTTCTGATTCCGGGTTCGTCATCAACGACGAGAATTTTAAGTGTTGCCATGGATTAGTTTCAAATCAAAAATATTCAAAAGAACAGGTTTGATAACATTATATCACTTTTTGTAACAGCAATTTTTCGATCTCTTCCTTCAGTAAATCCGAACGAATGCCTTTATCGAGAAAACGGTCGGCTTTGATCCATTTCCGGTTATTTTCATCATTGACGTCGAAAGTTATTCCGGTTTCTGCGGTAACGCCTGTGGCTATGATAATTGGCACATCGGGATATTTCTTTTTCATTTTAAAACATAGGATGAAGCCACTGTCTGCGTTCTCCATCATCAGGTCGAGAATCGCCAGATCGGGTTTAACTTTTTCAAGTAACGCCTCAGCTTCCCGCTGCCCGTCGGCAGTAATGGTATTAAAGCCAAACCGTTCAACTTTTGTTTTTAACTGAAATAGATAATCCTGATCATCATCTACTATCAAAATGGTATAATTCGCCGGATTCATATTTTTTAATTTTCTAATTTTGAAACTCCTCCGAAATGGCAACAATTTTGGACTAAAGTCCAGTAACTATCTGTTTATCAATTACCACTACCTTAAGGTAGTGGTAATTCAAGTTGCTGATATACCGGGCTTTAGCCAAATTTTTATTTTTCAAACCACTTTTCGCTGTGGACTCAATTTTCTAATCTTTAATGTTCTAATATTCATCAATTCCTCCCCCTCGGAATACTTATCCTGAAAGTTGTGCCGGTTGGTCCTTCTGCCGGATCGGCATTTGAATCAACATGGATTTTTCCTTTGTGCATTTTTACGATTCCGTAGATGAGAGCTAATCCGAGACCGGTTCCTTTACCCATTTCCTTTGTAGTAAAAAAAGGCGTGAAGATTTTATCCATGTTTTCTTTCAGGATTCCGCTCCCTGTGTCGCTCACAATGAAAGTGATTTCTTCCCGATCTCCTTCAACGCTGACATTGAGCTCTCCGCCATCCCGCATTGCCTCAATGGCGTTCTTTTCAAGGTTTGTGACTACCTGCATCATCTGGTCAATATCGAGGAATCCGATTGGATCGGCAATGTTGGATGTAAATGTGCAAGTTACTTTTTCGGGTTTGATAATGGAATTAAGGCTGTGCTCCATGAATTTCACTACATTGGTTTCTGTGAGATTAACCTGGTTTTTACGGGCAAAATTAAGCAATCCACTGACAATTTTTTTACATCTGTCGGCCTGCTCCACGATAAGTTTCAGGTCTTCACGAACCGGGTCGCCTTCCGGGGTTTCATCCATCAGAATTGAACTGTACATGGTAATAACGCCAAGGGGATTATTAAGTTCGTGAGCAATTCCGGCAGAAAGCTGTCCCATGTGGGCAAGTTTTTCCGATTGTTGAAGCGCTGCTTTTGCTTTGGCAAGTTTTTCGTTGGAAACATTGAGATTATTTATTGAATCATGCAGTTTTTCGATTGTGAAAGGCAGACACATTTCAGTTTCAGCATGACCATTAACAATGGCGCTGGCATGATCCACGCAAGTATCATAACCACAGGCGCCGCAGTTGAGGTGGTCGCCGGGGGAAAACTTTCCCATTGATTGCAAAACCAATAGAACCTCTTCATTAGTTGGAGGAGCCAGGCGGCGATCTTCAGGCGTAAAAGTCTGAGACAGGTCAATATTGCAGTATTCCTGAATATCCCGTTCCCAAGCTTCCTTGTTAATATTCTGAAGTTTTTTGCTGACATATTCGCCTACCGCAGCGCTTCTGGCGAACCGTTTTCCGCCTGGAGAAGTGCCTGGTCCCATTATACAACCTTCGCAACATAGTAACATCAGGTGTTTTTTGCGGATATAACCATCCTCAAATTCGGTGATGGCTTCTTTATAATTAACCTGACCTTCTGCAATTATTACCCTTTCTTCAGGAATTGATTCATGGTTGTTGGCAGTGTAATAGAGCCCGCGGCTGATGGGAAAAATTGCGCCCTTTCCGCCATGAGGCGGATCAAATTCGGAAGGCTCGGTATTTTCAGCGCGGATATTTAATTTGTCAAACATTTCCCGGAGTTCACGAAACGTTAGAACCTCATCGGTTTCATCAGTTTCAGCTTTTTTAGCAAAGCATGGACCTATAAATACCACTTTGAGCGCTTCCCCATGCCTCTTTTTCATCACACGCGACATTGCCACCATTGGCGAAGCAATTGGAGCCAGATAGGAAACAATGTCGGGATGGTAATGACGGATGAAGTAAACAATTGCCGGACAATCGGACGAAATATCTCCTTCAAAATCATTTGTTTTAATCATTTTTTCATATTCCTTCGCTACGATATCAGCGCCAAACGAAACCTCGGTGACATAATCAAATCCCAGTTTTCTTATCATTCCAACCAGGACTTTGTGGTCGGTAATTTCTGTAAATTCAGCAGGAAAACTTGGCGCGATGCAGGCGGCAATTTTACTTTTAGAGTTTAAAAGATCAAACACCGCATCAACTGACCTAAGTGCAATTTTTGCTCCCTGGCTGCAAACCCTCACACAATTGCCGCAACCGATACACCGGTCGTTGATTACTTCGGCTTGTCCGTTGATGATTTTAATAGCTTTTACAGGACATTCGCGAACACAGGTAAAGCAAACCCTGCATCGATCCTTGATTGTAAAAACGAGTTGTCGATGATAACTATGGCTCATTTCGTCTCCGGAATATTTCGTGAAACATGCAACAATTCCTTATTTTGTGTACTTCCCGGCTTTGCCAGAAATTTATCATATAAATCGGTGATGATAGGATTTTTATGCGCTACTTTGATCATCTCCTCATCGTCAACATCATAAAGGGCTTTCATTCGCGATTTCAGGTTTTTTTCGTCGGAATTGAGTTTTTGCCCACCGCCATTAATGCAGCCGTAAGGGCATGCCATAACCTCAATAATCTGATAATCTTCCCGACCGGCAGCAACCTCTTCCATCAGTATTTTTGCGTTGTTCAGCCCATTTACAGCAACTACCCTGATCAACTGTTTTCCAAATTTAAACCGGGCTTCCTTCTTATTTTTTAATCCGCGCAATTCACTTATTTTTATAGAATTGGAATCAGGTCCGGTTGAAAGATACTGTATGGTTCGCAATAGTCCTTCAAGATGACCGCCTGATACTCCAAACAGATTTCCTGCCGAACTTCTCATTCCAAATGCAGTATCGGCGGGTTCGGGTTCTATACAACTGAAATCAATTCCCATCAGGCGGATGATCCTTGCCAGTTCCCTGGTTGTGAGAACAGCATCCACATAACGGGTGGAACCATCTTTCATGCGGTCGCCATTGGCTTCATATTTCCTGGCTGTGCATGGCGTCACAGAAACAACAAATACATCTTCAGGTTTTTGACCGGCAGAGGAGGTAATATAATTTTTTATTATTCGCCCCATAATTTGCTGAGGCGATCGGGTTGTTGACAAATTGGGCAGAAATTGTGGTTTAATTTCTTCGACATATCTAACCCATGAAGGGCAACACGAGGTTATCATGGGAAGTTTTCCATGATTGTTCAAACGGTCAAGAAATTCAACAGCCTCTTCCATAATGGTAAGGTCGGCAGCCATGGAAACATCGAATATCTGGCGAAAACCAATTGCTTTTAGGGCTGCGCGCAAAAGATTGAGCAAATCTTTGCTTGGTTTCAGTCCGAAATCTTCGGCAATTGCAGCGGGGACAGTTGGCGAGAATTGCACAACCGGAAATATAGCCGGGTTATAAAGAGCGTCAATAACCGCCTGATAACCCGATTTTTCAGTGAGCGCTCCGGTAGGGCAAACCATGATGCATTGTCCGCATTTTACGCAGTTCTGAATGTTCAGCCCTTTATTATAAGAAGTCCCAATGCGGCTGCCGCTTCCTCTGCCAATCACGTCAATTGCAGAAACGCCGATGGTTTCGTCACAAACGCGAATACAACGTCCGCAAAGCACACATTTCGCCGGATCCCTTACAATGGAGGGGCATGCATTATCAATTTGAATATTATCCTTTTTCCCGTGATACTTTCGTTCCTTAATATTCATTTCCATAGCAAGGTTCTGCAACCCGCAATTTCCGCTACTTTCGCAGTATAGGCAATCATCCGGGTGACTGGCAAGGAGAAGTTCAACCAGTGTTTTCCTTG
The DNA here is from genome assembly GCA_037131145.1 of Bacteroidota bacterium. GTDB lineage: Bacteria > Bacteroidota > Bacteroidia > Bacteroidales > FEN-979 > CAIVAT01. Next base: position 4,860 of record JBAXRP010000039.1, on the reverse strand, counting down.
CTTTTAATACACGAGGAGAATGAGTTTTAATTTTCATCCATTCGGTTACCTGATGCGAACAGGCAGGAACCAGCCCCGCCATGCCCTCAATCTCCACAACGCACATCCGGCATCCGCCAGTCGGGGTGAAGCCCTCCAAATAACACAAGGTGGGAACATGTATGCCGAATCTGTCGAGTACATTTTTTATTGTCTCACCACGTTTGGCTGAAGCCTGCTGATCGTTTATTTCAATATTGAATTGCATGCCATTGGTTATTTAAAGTAAATAGCATTGAATTTGCAACAGTCGAAACAAATTCCACAACCTGTGCATCTTGCTTCAATGATAAAATGGGGTAGTTTGATTGAACCGATAATTGCGTGTTCGGGGCATTTTTTCTGACAAATATTACATCCGTTACATACATCGGCGTCAATCACAAAAGTTCGCAGGTCATGGCATACGCCTGCGCAGCATTTACGATCGAAAATATGGTCTTCATATTCTTCCCTGAACCATTTTAGAGAGGAGAGGACAGGATTGGGAGCATTCTGCCCAAGTCCGCAGAGAGAAGTATCGCGGATAACTTCGGCGAGGGTTTCAAGTTCCATCACTCCTTTAAATCGCTCCAGGGTTTTATGAGAACTCTCTTCTCGCGGGCGGCGTGTAACTTCATCGAGAATCTGAAGCATTCTTTTTGTTCCTTCGCGGCAGGGAATACACTTTCCGCAACTTTCCTTCTGAAGAAATTCGATGAAATATCTCGAAAGATTGACCATGCATGTATCCTCGTCGAGTATGATCAGCCCGCCAAGTCCCAGTGAAGAACCAATTGCCTGAAGCGATTCATATCCAATTGGAGTATCAAGGTCTTTAATAGAAATACAAACGCCAGATGGTCCGCCAAGCTGAACAGCCTTTAACTGTTTCCCGTTTTTTACGCCACCAGCAATTTCATTGACAATTTTCGAAATCGGAATCCCCATAGCGATTTCGATGAAGCCTGTTTGTTCGGCTTTTCCGGCAAGGCTGAAAATTTTAGTTCCTCTGCTTTCTTTTGTGCCAATTGATTTAAACCAGATGGGACCGTTTTCGAGAATTGCAGGAATATTGGCGAGTGTTTCAATGTTATTAACAATTGTAGGATGTCCTGATAATCCTTTTTCAGCAGGATAGGGAGGTTTCGACTGAGGAACGCCACGACGACCTTCGAGACTGGCGATGAGCGCCGTTTCTTCGCCGCATACAAATGCGCCTGCGCTTTGCCGGATATGGATAGTCAGGTTAAAACCGCTTCCAAAGATATTTTCGCCGAGAAATCCATACAATTTTGCGTTTTTCACTGCCAGTTCAAGAATAGAGAGCGACTGAGAATATTCAGATCTGACATGTATGAAAGCGTTCTTTGCGCCTATGGCATAAGCGGCAATTGCAATTCCTTCGATAACGCGGTGCGGGTCGCCTTCGATAATCCCACGGTTCATAAAAGCGCCAGGGTCGCTTTCGTCGGCATTGCAAATCAGGTATTTCTGGTCGCTGCCAGTTCCAAGGGCAACCATCCATTTCCGGGCTGTAGGAAATCCTCCGCCTCCCCTACCCCGTAATTCACTGATATCAACAATTTCACAAACTTTGTCGGCAGTGTAATTCAACACGGTTTTGTACAGTGATTTGTAACCGCCATGAGCCAGATAGTCGTCAATCAGATAAGGTGAAATGATTCCTGAATAACGCAGAATGATTCTTTGCTGATGGAGAAAAAATGGAATTTCGTCAATATAGCGGATGTTCGGCCAGTCCTGAAGCAAGGGATTTTTATGCTGACCAAGCAAATTTTCAGGCGACAGATGATGATGAAATACTGAGTTGAGCAAATCGTCAACCTTGTCTTCGGTAGCAAATTGAAATGAAATCCTTGTTTTTCCAGGAAGCTGAACATCAAGAAGTGGCTCAACAGCGCAAAGTCCGAGACATCCGACAACAACAATTTCGGCGTCCACTTTGTTTTTTTCAAGGTACTGTTCAACTGCTGTTTTCGTCTTCCCGGCGCCAGCTATCATTCCACAAGTTCCCATACTCACATAGATAACAGGATGTAGAATTTTATCTCGTTTTAATTGTGAAAGTCTTTCAGCAGTGGGTTTATCATAAATTCCCGAATAATTTTTCAGGATTTTTTCGACAAGGAATTCTTTATTATCCGACATATTTAACACAGCCATATTAAACAGTTTTTTCTTTAAGCGAACGAATAATCCGGGATAATTCCTGCGGAGACACTTTCGGATACCAGGTATCGTTAATCCTCATTATTGGGGCTGATTCACATGCGCCGAGGCAATGAGCCACTTCAAGACTGAATTTTCCATCGCGGCTGGTTGTGCCTGCCTTTACTTTCAGTTGCTTTTCCAACTCATTAAGGTATGTTGCAGATCCGTGCAAATAGCATGCAGTACCTTTGCATAACCGAATATGGAACTCACCTCTCGGTTTGAATCTGAACTGATCGTAAAAAGTAGCTACACCATATACCTTGTTTGCCGGCATGTTGAGATATTTTCCAACTTCCGACAGAATTTCATCGGTAAGATATCCGCTCTCCTTTTGAATTTCCTGTAAAATCGGAAGAAGCCCGTCGTTTTTATTCGGAGGATAATTTGAAAGTATTTTGTCGAGAATTTCGTTCATGTCTCTTTAATCTGATTCAGCCTGACAAAATTAAGATAATAAACTCGATTATTCTAATTTTTACTGTGAAACAGATAACAATGTGAAAAATTAAACAAAACTGAAATTAGGTAATCCTGAAAAAATTATTTTTCATCATAAGGTTATTTGTAGAGGGATATTCATATTTTTGACCATTATACCAACGCCATGCCGATTGAGCCATTATTTCAGATTTCACATAAAACCTGCATCAAATGCTATTCCTGCGTCCGTATCTGCCCGGTGAAAGCGATTCGTGTGGATGATGGAACCGAATTGCCATCTATCATTCCCGAACGATGTATTGGTTGCGGCAGTTGTTACAGAGCCTGTTCACCGCAGGCGATTTCCTACCGGAGTTCTGTTCAAGAGACAAAAGGCATTCTTGCTGCGGGCGGGAAAGTTGCCGCCATCTGTGATCCAACCATTTCAGGCGAATTTCATGACATTACCGATTACCGCAAATTTGTTGAGATGATAAAGCATCTTGGATTTACATACGTAAGTGAAGTATCCTTTGGCGTTGACCTGATTGCCGCAAAGTATAAAGAACTATTTGAAAATTTTAAAGGAAAGCATTATATCACAGCAAACTGTCCGTCGGTTGTTTCATACATCGAAAAATATCATCCAGGGTTGATAATAAACCTGGCGCCGCTGGTTTCACCGATGATTGCTTCCGCAATGGCTATGCGGATGAAATATGGCTCAGACATTAAAATTGTTTTTATAGGTCCGTGTATTGCAACAAAGGACGAGGCGCTGAAGTTTGAAGGCAACGCCCGCATTGATTCGGTATTGACTTTTGTGGAGTTGCGAAAACTGTTCGATGAGTTTAATATAAAAGAGAGTCAGGTTGAGTTTTCGGAGTTTGATCCTCCGCTTGGTTTCAAAGGATCATTATATCCCATTAGTAACGGATTTCTGCAAGCTGCCAATATCAATGAAGATCTTCTTACCGGAAGTACAATAACCACCGAAGGGAGGAACAACATGCTTGACGCTGTTAAAGAATTTGACAGCAGGATTGATCTGATCAAGCGTAACTTCAACATCTTCTATGATGAAGGATGTTTGATGGGACCTGGAACTTCACTGGGCGGCGAAAAATTTCTCAGGATGACCCTTGTCACCGAGTATGCCAATAAACGGCTGAATACCTTTGATCATGAAGAATGGTCGAAGGAAGCATTGTCGTTTTCGGAGTTGGATCTTTCGCGTCAATTTGAAGCTGATGACCAACGGTTGCCGGTTCCTGAAGAGGATAAAATAGAGGAAGCGCTGAAAATGATTAACCGGGAAGGGCATAGCCACGATGCAATTGGGTGTGAATCGTGTGGTTATTCAAACTGTAGAGATCTCGCTATTGCCATTACCCAGGGACTTGCAACTACCGAAATGTGCCATGTTTTTAGCGGACGGAACCGACAGGAATATATCAGAACACTGCGAGAAACAAATGAAAACCTTGCCAGAACCAAAGTCTCACTGAAAGCGTCGGAGGAAACTGCAAAACGGGAAAAGGAGGCCCAGAAAGAATCTGCGGAGATTATTTCCATTATGTTGCAAAACCTGTTATCGGGGGTTGTAATCGTGGATGAGAACCTTAAAATATATCAGTCAAACAAGGCTTTTATCCGTATAATTGGCGAAGAGGCTGCGCTGATTGACGAGGTGATTCCCGGACTTGTTGGCGCCGATCTGAAATCCTTGTTGCCGGTTCATTTCTATAAAATGTTTTCTTATGTGCTAACTACAGATGAGCTTATTGAAAACAAGGATGTTATGTACGAAGATACTAAACTCGGCGTATCCATTTTTTCGATTCGCAGTCATAAATATGTAGGCGGAATCCTTCGTGATATGTACCTGCCCGAAGTTAGAAAAGAACAGATTCTGATGCGGTTGACCGAGGTAATTGATGAGAATTTCGACATGGTTCAAAAAATCGCCTATCTGCTTGGCGAGGGCGCGTCGAAGACAGAGCAGATGCTTAATTCGATTATTGATTCATATAAGAATACGCAGGGGAAATGACGAGGGACGAGGGACGAGGGACGAGGGACGAGGGACGAAGGACGAGGGACGAGGGACGAGGGACGAAACTTTGTGGATATTGAATTACAAAATTGAAGCGTTTTGAATGAGAAGTTTTTCATCGAGGTAAA
>JBAXRP010000038.1:0-24852 GCA_037131145.1 Bacteroidota bacterium | reverse complement strand
CTTATATGGATATGGCGCCAAAGGATTTATGCTTTCAATGATTGAAACGGCTCTTAAAATCAGCGGCGGCAAGGTTTCGCAGGAAGTTATTGGCAAAATCCTCAAATTAGGCAAAGACCTTTTGAATAAACCGGTTGTGTTACTTGATGGAGTTCAGGATATTTTAGACAAATTGCACCGCAAAGGAATAAAATTAATTGTGGCAACCAAAGGCGATTTGCTTGACCAGGAGAGAAAACTCGCCAAATCGAAAATTGAGAATTATTTTCATCATATTGAAGTGATGAGCGATAAAAAGGAGACGGATTATTTAAAAATTTTGTCGCATATTGAAATAGCCCCCGAAGATTTTATAATGATTGGAAATTCTTTTAAATCGGACATAATCCCTGTTCTGAATATAGGAGGTTTTGGCGTTTATATTCCGTATCATACAACATGGGCGCATGAAAAAACAGATAAACCGGAACTACAAGCTAATTGCGTGGTAATTGATCATATTTCGGAAATTGAGGTTATTCTTGATTTATAAAAAAATAATTCTATTTTTGTAGTATTGACCAATGCAACCGGCAATTTTGCCCAATCCTGTGATTTACAGTTATGCGAGGTTGATAGCATTAAATCTTATTTCAGATGAAAAGAGTTCTACCGATAGTCCTTTCATGCCTTCTGGCGGTTCAGGGCTTTTTATCGCTTTCCGCTCAAACCACGGCAATTAAGGATACCTTCGACATTACAAAAGCGAGTATGCATTTCCCCCACCATTATAAAAAATGGGGATTCCAGGTATCGGCAGGGCTTTTACTCGTTAAACCACCCTTCGACCTGATGGAAAATAACTACCAGGGTCCGCTGGTCAATATTCATGCTACTTTTGGACTTCCATGGAAGTTTTCGCTCGAAGGCGATATTTCGACCGTTGTAATTTCAAATCAGTTTTCATTGGGACCGCGGCTTAGTTTTCTTTTCAGGAATTTCGGAATAAAGCTGGGTTGGGATGTGGCATTTGCTTATGGACAGTTGCGTCAGTTCGGGTTTGACAATAAATCAATTGTTTGGATTCACTATCCAAGCATCTCGCTGGGTTATAAACTGAAAACGTTGGCATTTACCTTCAAGGGAGAATTGATTGGCATTTCGAGGGTTTCACAAACTACTGGTGAAAACGAAATTGTAAAGTCCCAAAATTTTTACAATGGATTTACCGCAGCCATTTACATTGAGCAACGTTTGTGGAAAAACCATGTTTTTGTAATTGGGTTAAAGGATAACTACGCGAAATTTTACTGGCCAACATGGATGCTCTTTACCACCTTTAACAGGTTCTACCACATCCCGGAATTATCGTTTATGTGGATACTGTGACGGTCATATTTTAAATTATTTTATCAAAAAAAACAGATGATGAAGACAATACCCAAACTTATAATTTTTATCGCGACGCTTGCATTGTTCAGTTGCAATAAAGACCTCGATGTTCCGATCCCAAGCGCGGGACCAAATTCGATTATGAAGGAGACCCAACCCTTGTCGCCGGCTTCAAAATTACTGATGGAAGGCGTTTATCAGGTAACTGAAGGAGCCGATTTTTTTGGCGATAACCTTGTTGTGAAGTGGAACCGCACCGGACTTTCATTCGCATGTAGCAACGGCAAATACGTCGTTTTGCAGGTTGGTCACCTCGATTCTGTTATTTTTCTGCAAGGTTACTGGCGCAACGGTTACTCCGACGGAACCGGTCTCGCTTCAATGTATATTGCACGTGAAGAGGGTGGAACTACTATCATGACCGGCAACGGAAATCAAACCATCGTGATGCGTGGCGCTTATGGCGTTCAGGATGGTTTGCCAAGCCAGCAATTGGTAATTGAATATCAAAGACCATTTTCCGATGTAGTGAAAAACGACAATTTCTATATCCTTGCGCACCGGGGCGGAGGACGTACATCCGACCTGCTGCCGGTCTCGGAAAACACCATTCAAATGATCGCATTTACTGAAAGACTTTGCTCAACAGGTATCGAAATTGATGTAAGATTAAGCGCTGATGGCATACCTTTTATTTATCATGACCCCGATATTAACATTCGGCTCACCCAAAAATGCCCACTGGCAGGCCCAATAGAAAATTTCACTTATGCGCAACTCTTAACCTTTGTCCGCCTGATCCACGGCGAACAGATACCAACGCTTGAAAGCGCTTTGAATTTTGTAGTTGACAGTACGCAATTACGATTCGTTTACCTTGATATGAAGGGAGTTGTTGGCACAATGGCAAAGGTGATTCCTATCCAGCAAAAAATACTTGACCGCGCAAAGCAAAAGGGTCGCGATCTGATAGTGGTTGTTGGAATCCCATCAACAGATGTACTTAACGACCTTATGACATATCCCGGATATAAGGATATACCTTCGCTCTGTGAATTAACGGTTGATGACGTCAGAACGGTTAACTCAATGGTTTGGGCGCCACGATGGACCCTCGGTACTCAGAATGACCTGGTGCAACAGATGCACAACGAAGGTCGCCTTGCAGTATGCTGGACAATTGACCAGGCGCAATGGATTAAAGATTATATCAATAACGGCAATTTTGACGGGCTTCTTACCAACTATCCATACATTGTGGCTTATTATCATTATATACAATAGCGTTTTATGATAAAGAAACAGATATTTTTCGCACTCCTCATCTTATCTATCGCGCCTTCCCTTTTTTCTCAGGAGAAGAACAGTTTCACCGAAAAGCGAAACCATTATTCCCTTGCTGTTGGCGTTGGATGGGCTCATTACATCAATTCGCTCGAAATAGGGCATGACGAAGCCACCATTAATTCCGCAGGGATTTCTTTTCGTTTTTTCTGGGAACCTGAACATCGCCTCAGTCTTGGACTTGAAACAGGTTTTTACCGGTTGTTCAAGGTAAAGAGTAAAACGTATACCGATTTTACCGGACAAGCCACCATGTCGGCAATTCCTCTGCTGCTTACTGTAAGAATGAGGGTAATAGACCATTTTTATCTGAGTACAGGCGCCGGTCTTGCTGTTATGTTCAACAAAGTAAAAGGGATTGACAATAAAATCTATAGTACACTTATCTCCTATTCAAACTATCAGTTTTCCGTCTCCTACATCTATCCGCTGGCAAAACACATACAGGTTGGCGGTGAGTTCAAGTTTCTGAACTTCGGAAAAACAGCCGACTGGATGTATTCGCTTCAGGCGTTTTGCGCATTAAGGCTCTAATGACATGACTTAATGCAAACCGAAAAGCGTCATGAAGCAGATAACATCCTGTTTGCCAATAACTACCTGGGTAGCGGCTTACAATACCGGTTTACTGAAGTGGGATATGCTTGCCGGGATTACACTTGCGTCATTTGTTCTTCCCGAATCAATGGCTTATGCAACATTGGCGGGTGTTCCGGCTGAATACGGAATTTATTGCTGCATTGCCGGCGGGCTTTTTTTTGCTTTATTCACTAATGCGCGCCAGGTGGCAGTGGGACCAACATCGGCAATTTCGCTAATGGTTGGAACAACGGCTGCGGCGATTTCAGGCGGCGATCCAGGGCGATGGGCTGCCATAGTTTCACTTACTGCATTCATGGTGTTTGCATTGTGCATTGGAGCTTACTTTCTGCGGTTAAGCAGCCTTGTAAATTTTATCGGCGAGAATATTCTTCTTGGTTTTAAAACCGGCGCGGCGCTTGCTATTGCTTCAACTCAGCTCCCGAAAATTTTTGGAGTTGAAGGGAGTGGGGAAAATTTTTTCGAACGAATTTATACTTTGAGCGCTCATTTTTCCGAAACCAATTTTACCGTGCTGGCATTCGGATCCGCCGCGCTTGTCCTACTCATTATTGGCAACAAAATTTTCAAGGGAAAACCGGTGGCGTTAATCATTATGATTTTATCCATTGCAATTACTGCGCTTTTGAATTTGCCGGCTTCGGGGTTGCATATTATTGGAAATATTCCTTCAGGGATACCATATCCGAAAATTCCTTCACCGGTGTTTTCTGATATTGATGGAATTTTTGGACTTTCGCTGGGCTGTTTTCTGGTGGGGTATATAGAAACTATTTCGGTGGCGCGAACTTTCAGTGAAAAGAATGGTTACGAAATAAACCCACGACAGGAATTACTTTCGATGGGAGCCGCAAATTTCGCCGCCGCATTTTTCCACGGATATCCTGTATCCGGCGGGTTGTCTCAATCCACCGTGAACGATAAGGCGGGCGCCAAATCTCCGGGCGCTTTGATCTTCTGCTCGGTCACGCTTTCCATATTACTATTATGGTTTACGGGATTATTGAAAAACCTTCCCGACGTGATCCTTGCCGTAGTTGTTCTCGACGCTATCACCGGGCTTATAAAGGTAAAAGAACTCCGAAAACTTTATACACTGAGCAAAACCGAATTTTATGTTGCAATTATCGCAATTGCTGGCGTTTTAACGTTTGGTATTCTGAAAGGCGTGTTGATTGCCGCAGTGATTTCACTGATTATTCTCATTATCCGCGCATCGTCGCCAAACATTGCAGTTCTGGGCAGAATCCCAGGTACAGATATGTTTTCCGACATTCGGCGACATCCGGATAATAATGAAATCGGCGGTTGTATGATTCTCAGGGTTGAAGCCTCCATTTTCTATTTTAATCAACAATACATCTATTCAAGAATACTGAACCAAATAAACGAAAAACCGGGTGTAATAAAACTTGTTGTTCTTGATCTCTCTTCATCCCCGGATATTGATGTATCAGGCGCAAAAATGTTACTTAAACTAAGTCAGGAGTTTGAACGACGAAAAATAATACTAAAAGTAGTTGACGCGCTTTCCGAAGTGCGTGAAATGCTTCGCACCCTCGGGCTGGAGCTGGTTGTTGGTCACATTAGCAGGAAAGTATCCATTGACGATGCGATTACGGATTTTCAGAATCATTTTCCTAAATAGATATAAAAACTTTGTAATTGAAAGAATGTTTAATTTTACCCATAAGAAATGAACGTTATGACCCCTGATGAAAAAAGTGAATTCAAAATACTTGTGACAGATGATGACAATGATTTGCTTTTACTCACTCAACGTTTGCTGAAAAATGAAAATTATAAAGTCAGAACGGCAGCAAGCGGAAAGGATTGTTTACAAAACATCAGGATTGAAAAGCCTGACCTGCTCCTGCTTGATGTAATGCTCCCAGACATTAGCGGCGTCGAAATTTGCTCTATAATTAAACATGACCCATGTTTATCAAGTATTTATATTTTAATGTTTTCCGGCATGAAAATACATTCGGACAACATTTCAGAATCGCTGGAAACAGGCGCCAATGGATATCTGATTAAGCCAATGAATAAAAGGGAGTTATTGGCAAGGATTGACGCTGTATTCAGAATCATTCAGGCTGAAAAGAAACTGCGCAATCTGAAAACACGAACAGATGCAATTCTTGCCGCAGTGCCCGACATCATCATGGAGATTGACGAGAAAAAAAAATATACATGGGCAAACCAGGCAGGTTATCGTTTTTTCGGCGATGATGTGATTGGAAAAGAGGTTGAATTTTATCTGGAATCGAAACAACAGGTATATACCACTTTACATCGACTTTTTAATTGCGAAGAAGATTCTTCTTATATAGAGAATTGGCAACGACGAAAGGATGGAAAAAAACGACTACTTGCCAGTTGCATCAGGGAATTGAAGGATGATAGCGGTCACCTTACCGGAACGCTTTCTACGGCAATGGATATAACTGATCGAAATCAGGTTGAAGTTGAACTTCGAATGCGTGGCGAAATCCTTGAAAATATGAAAGAAGGAGTTTTTCTGATTCGCGCCGACGACGGGTTAATTGTTTATACGAATCCCACAGTTGACCGTTTGTTCGGGTATGATGCGGGAGGTCTTATCGGAAAACATTTAAGCATTGTAAATGCTCCTTCTGAAAAAGGTTCCGATGATAAAACAAAGGAAATCATCGAAAGTTTAACTGTAAACAGGGTCTGGCAGGGTGAAGTGCAGAATATCAGAAAAGACGGAACTTTATACTGGGGTCATGCGAACATTTCGACTTTTGAGCATCCGCAATATGGAAACGTCTGGATTTCTATTCATCAGGACCTCACCGACCGCAAACGGGCAGAGCAGGAAATGAAAATGAGCGAGGAAAAATACCGAACTACGTTAAATGCTTCTCCCGAGGGCATTTTATTTATTGACCTGAAAGGAATCATAACCGAAGTTTCTGAAATCGGACTTGAAATATTTGGAGCCGAAATCAGAGAAAACCTGGTTGGCAAACATTTTTTTCGATTCGTTCCATCTGTCGAAAAAAATACTGTAAGAAAAATAATTGATAAGACAATTAATGAAGGGATTGCACAACATGCCAGTTTAAAAATCAAAAAGAAAAACCAATTTTTATTTGCAGGCGAAGTTAGCGCTACTTTGATTCAGGGCGCCTATGGAGCGCCCCTTTCATTTATGATCATTATCCGCGATATTTCACAACGCAAAAAAATGGAGACAAAGCAACTACATGCCGATCGGATGGCAAATCTTGGAGAAATGGCTTCAGGAATTGCACATGAAATCAACCAACCATTGAATACTATTTCTATGGTAATGGACAACATCATGTTCGAGGCAGCTCAGGGCGACAATGTCGAAAAAGGTTACCTGAAAAAGAAATCAGATAAAATATTCGATAATATTACCCGTATCAGAAATATCATTGATCAGGTGAGGGCTTTTTCGAGAAGCTACGACGACTACATTTTAACCAGTTTTGACATTAACGCAAGCATTAACAACGCCGTTTCAATGCTATCGGAGCAATTCAAACATCTGGCAATCGGACTAAATTTACAATTGGAAGAAAATCTGCCTGTAATCATTGGCAATACCATTAAATTTGAACAAGTTATCATTAATCTGTTGGCAAATGCAAAAGATGCAGTGATCGAAAAGAAGAGCAAACATCTTGAATTTTATGAAATGATCATTGAAATCAGATCTTATCAGAAGAATCAATTTCTTATTGTTGAAGTTACTGATAATGGGATCGGCATAAGTAATGATGATATCAACAATATCATCCTGCCTTTTTATACTACAAAGGATGAAGGAAAGGGAACCGGACTGGGATTATCTATTTGCTATCAGATAATTAAGGAGTTGAACGGAACAATTGAAATAGCGAGCGACAAACTTCATGGAACAAAAATCAAAGTTGTTTTGACCATTCAGAAGAAAAATTAAATGGGGCTAAAATACATTATCATTATGCTTGTCCAAGGTAATCCAAAAACAACTTCAACCCCCGTTTTTTATCGGCGTCAAAAGAATAAGATATATTTCTTTCAAGATAACCCAGACAGTCATCGAATGGAGGAAGGCTTTCTTTGAAATATTCAATGGTTTGCAATTTGTTTTGAATCCCAAAGGCAAGCGCCTGATTAAATGAATTAATCAACTCGTCAGGCAAATGCTTTTTTGACGCCCACACTGCAAATACAAAGGGAACCCCGCTGAATTTAATCCACTCCTCCGCCAGATCATACACAAAAGGATAACGGTGGCTGAGCGTAAAAGTTTTATCGCCGATAGCCACAAGCGATTCAATCTTCCGGCTTTCATCAGCCTCTCCCGGTTTCAGACTTACCCATGCCGGTTTGATCTTCCAATGATTTTTAGCGAGAATTCTGATCAGTTCAACCGAGGTGCGCGAATCAAAGTCAAGATGAATTGTAGAAATTTCATTAACTGGCGAGTTCGAAAGAAGCAAAACTGTTTTTACCGATCCGGTTGCCCCGATACAAAAGTCAGAAAGATAATGAACATTCCCGGTTTCAGGCAATGCGCCTGCTGGAGTTAAAGCAATATCCACAGCATTTTCTATCAATTTCCTTGCGCAAATCGAAGGTACATCCAATTCAAGGATAAAATCTTTCAGAAAACCGGATTCCTTTAGCCCATATACGAACGGAAAGGTGTTCAGATATGATACCGCTGAAATTCTAACCATTTTGTCGGGGGTGATTGAGGATTGCAAAATTAGTCCATTTGACAACCTGAAAAATGACTTCTCATTATTTCTTTATATTTGCAGACTTATAAAATGAAGTTTGAAAAGAGGACTGGCATACGCGTTACTGTTTTTTTTCCTGCTTACTACCGTTGGGTATTTCCCATTATTAGAGTTAAATAAGTTATTGGTTAAAAAAGAGATACGGGAGTTGATGCTCGCAAATCATTCACGGTTGCTGGTAATCAGAATTGTGCATCCTGAAAAAGACCCTGATTTTCAGCGAATTCATCAGGGTGAATTTAGATATAAAGGAAAGATGTACGACATTGCAACCGAAACAAAATATGATCATGCCACTGTTTTTTTATGTCTGAATGATAAAAAGGAAGAAAACTTATTTAAAGGCTTAAAAAAAATCAGTCAAAATAAGTTTAACATACAATGGTGGGAAAATATCATCAAAATAATTTACCCCTTTTCCTCTTTACTCAAAAACGGGTCGGCTACTGAAATGCTCCTTTTCCCGCGTTATTCAATCGCGATTTCCTCAATACACATCCCTGTAAATACCCCGCCTCCGGAATTTATTTTCTAACCCGGAGCTTACTCCGCAAAGTCATTTTCTAATCATAAAACATTGCCTGACGGTAACTGACCGTTAGCGCTTTATTATACATTTAATAATTTCAGAAATGAACAGATATACATTCCTTTTTATAATTATTGCCTTGCTTTCAATGGAGGTGCAAGGGCAGCAGGTGAAAGTCCTCGACAAATCTGACCTGCAACCGATCAGCCAGGTCAACATTTCAAATAAAACGAAAACGCTCATGGTTATTACCAATAGCGATGGGGTTGCCGATCTCGGCGGCTTTGCCGGAAGCGATTCGCTTTTTTTCAACCATGTGGCTTTTCAACCATTCAGAATACTTAAATCCGGGCTTCCTGCAAATGGGACAGTTTTTCTTACCGACAACATTATCAAACTGGATGACGTTGTGATTACCGGAAACCGAACCGAAGAAAAAAGGTCGGATCTTCCCTATAAAATTGAGGTAATTCAGTCAAAGGATATCGCTTTCCAGAACCCGCAGAATGCCGCGATAATGCTGGAACAAACCGGGGACGTTTTCGTGCAAACAAGTCAGTTAGGCGGTGGAAGCCCGGTTTTACGCGGGTTTGAAGCCAACAGGTTGTTATTGGTTGTTGATGGTATCCGCATGAACAACGCAATATACCGCGCCGGTCACTTGCAAAGCGCAATTACGGTTGATCCTTTTGGACTTGCTTCCACCGAAATTCTTTATGGACCAGGTTCAACGCTTTACGGCAGTGACGCATTGGGTGGTGTGATCAACTTCATTACCAAAGATCCGGTTCTTTCAACAACCGGAAAAACTGAAATTCATGGTAGCCTGCTTGGACGGTTTTCATCGGCAAACACTGAGAAAACAGGCGGAATAAACCTGAATCTGGGATGGAAAAAACTGGCAGTCCTCCTGAATTTCTCATACAGCGATTTTGGCGATCTCCGCGAAGGTAAAGTTTGCAATCCCGCTTATGGCGATTTTGGAAAACGCCTCTTTTATGCAGAACGCATCGGAAACACCGATGTAACCGTTGCCAACGACAAGCCCTGGATTCAGAAAGGATCAGCTTATAATCAATATAATTTCCTGGGAAAAATTCTATTCCAGCCCGGCGTCAAAAGCAAATACATCCTGAATGTTCAGTATTCAAATTCGAGCGATATTCCCCGTTACGACCGGCTTACGGAGATGGCAAATTACAGTACGATGAGTTATTCCGAGTGGTACTACGGACCACAAACCCGGTTTCTGGGATCTTTAAAGGCAGAATATACTCTAAACGGAGTAATCTTCGACCAAGCTTCAATAATTGTCGCATATCAAAAAGTTAAGGAAGACCGCATTCAACGTGATTTTGGCAGCTCGAAAAAGAAGTTCAACCTTGAAAGTGTTGGAATAATTTCCATAAACGCTGATTTCGATAAAAAACTCTGTAAAAACGACAACCTTCGCTATGGCGTAGAATTCAATTATAACGATGTGACTTCCAAAGCGCACAACGAAAACATCGAGACAGGTATTTCTACCGACGACCGGGCGACTCGCTATTCTGATCAAAAAGCAAATATGATGTACATGTCTGCTTACCTTTCAAATAACTGGAAAATTAACAATGCTTTAAAATTTTCCCAGGGCGTCAGATTTAATTACGTGACTTTAAACGCGGCATATTCTGATACCATGGTTAAAATCATGAAAATCAAGTTTGATCCGAATATTTCACAAAAGAATGCAGCGGTTAATGGGTATCTTGGACTGGTTGTAACACCCGGAAGCGACTGGAAATTCTCTATGGTGGGTTCTTCAGGATTTCGTGCGCCAAATATTGAAGACCTCACGAAACTTAATCCATATAGCGGCGTAACCTACAATAAGGCAACCAGAACCTGCATGGTTCCAAACCCTGACCTAAAACCGGAATATTCATATAACCTTGAACTTTCAGTTGCAAAGACAATTCTTGGAAAAGTTCGTATCGAAGGCACCGGATTTTACAACTGGCTAAAAGATGCAATGGTAATCAGTCCCTTTGCATTCAGCGGTAAGGATTCAATTAATATTGATGGGAGTAATTACCAGACTCAGGCTCCGGTAAATACCGGTAGCGCATATATTTGCGGATTACAGGGAAGCATCCTTGCACAGGTAACTCGTTCATTTTCGATCCAAAGTAACCTGACTTACACTTATGGCTATAATGAATCCGATGGGTTGCCGCTCGACCATATTCCTCCTGTGTTTGGTATGACGTCATTTCGTCTGGAGGTTAAAAAGTTCAAGGGAGATTTTTACGTCATGTATAATGGCTGGAAGCGTATTAGCCAGTACAGCGATAGCGGCGAGGATAACGAACAATATGCCACGCCTTATGGCATGCCATCCTGGTACACCCTCAACCTTAAACTCAGCTACCAGATTGTGAAATATGTGAATGTTGAACTTGGGATGGAAAATATTCTCGATGAGAATTACCGGAAATTTGCTTCAGGTATTAGCAGCCCCGGAAGAAACGTAATTGTTGCATTACGCGCCAATTTGTAAGAGTTTCCAGTGAATGTTGAGAACCTGAGGAATGACCGGTTGTTTTCCGTCGTTGATAATTACATAATCGGCAAACGCTGATTTCTCCTCATCGACAATCTGAAATTGCATTCTTCTGAGTACAGAATTGCCATCAACCTCGTCGCGTTTTATAACCCGGTTGATGGCAATCTCTTTTGGGCATGAAACATGAATGATTATGTCGTAATCTGCTGCAAGATTATTTTCGTAAATAATCGCAGATTCCTGGATGATATATGGCGCCTGCTGTTTTTCTTTCCAATTCCTGAAATGCTCCTTTACCCTTGGATGCAAAATCGAGTTAAGTCGGCAGAGTTCATCTTTATTGTTGAAAACCAGAGATGCCAGGGCTTTCCGGTTAATCCGGCTTTCGGCGGCGATTATTCCTGAACCAAATATATCAACAATTTTATTTCTGACTTCCGGTTCGTCAAGGATTTTTTTTGATTCTTCATCAGCATAATAAACTGGAATCCCAATTGCGCCGAATATCCCGGCAACTGTGGTTTTTCCGCTTCCAATATTTCCGGTTAGCCCTGTAATAAGCATTTGCTAATGTTTCGTGGCGGATGGCTTATGCTGGTTAAGGCGCTTGCCTGAACTGTCAGTGACATGCAACAATGTGTCCTTTCCTGCTATTTGGATTTTTATATACCCCGGAGTTGCCTGCGACTGAATTCTTTTGATACTTTGCTTTTCAAATTCAAAAAAGAGAGTATCCGGCGATACAAAAAATACATCGTTAGGGAAACTTGATTGTGAGATAATCTCCCGCCCAATCCGGTTTGTCAATAGATACCCGGTTGTTCCTTCTCCTGAATAATGTATTCGCACATTTTTCAGGCTGACGTCAAACTGACGATCTTGTTTGATCAGAAATTGCTCTGAAAAGAACTCAAAGCCCTGAAGTTTGATTTTCAGGGTAAGCAAGGAGTCGGAGGCGTTGATTATCCTCAGATTGCCAGGTAAATTTGTGTAATTGAGATGATATTCAACAGAATAATAGTAATCCTTGGAAAGTCTTACCAATATCCATAAAAATATAGAAATAGCAAGGCAAACAAAAAAAACCGACAGTTGAACCCTGAATTTTTCACTTCGTCGTTGCCGGGCATTTCCGATGAATTCAAGGAAATCGGATTTCATCGGGTAAAGAATTACTTTTTATTTTGCCTCAATGGTTTGTGTGTTATCCATGGCGATTGCAGATTTTTCCATGCGGAGACGGACACTGTTTTCAACCTCAATGGTAACTGTGGTATCCTGAATTTCCACGATTCTGCCATGAATGCCGCCGATGGTGATTATTTTCTGCCCTTTTGCCAGGCCTTCCTTAAATTTTTTCTGATCTTTCGATTTCTTCATCTGAGGACGGATGAAAAAGAAATAGAAAACCACAATAATAAGTAACAGCGGAAGAAACGAATACCAACCCTGTTGCTGACCGCCAGTACCCTGAGGAGTCATTAAGAGAATGCTTAAAAGATTTGTCATGAAAATAGATTAAAAATTTAAAATTACAATGTCCGTTATGATGAACTACTTTCTATTTTTTATATTTCGCCGCTTCGCAACCCCGCTACTTTGTAGCCTACTTTTCTCCAGCAGGATTCACCACCTGCGCCTTGATTCTGAGAATAGTAGTATTGGGCTGTGTATTGGAAACTACAAGGATATTCTTTGTCTGGAATCCCCTCCTGCCCTGGCTGTTGAAGGTCACTTTTACAATACCTTTTTCGCCCGGACGAATTGGCGCTTTGGGATAGGAAGGTATTGTACATCCGCAGGAAGCGGTCGCTTCGGCGAGGAGCAGGTCGGATTTGCCGGAATTGGTAAAGGAAAAATCGAAGGAAACGGTTTCACCTTCAAGAATTCTGCCAAAATCGTGTTCTGTTTCCTCAAATTTGATAAGTGGAAGTATGCCTTTATCCGATGAACCACTTGCAGAGTTCGGATTATTCACAACATCAGCGGAAATCTGAGATTCATTATTGACGCCCTGCATTTGACAACCGGATAATATGATGAAAAACAACAGGAAACAAAGATAAGACAGACTTTTTATAGGCGACATAGACCTGTTTTTTAAAGTGGTGCAAAGGTATGAAAAAAAATCATAATTTTATGCCCATGCGAATCTACCTGATTGGGTATATGGCTTCCGGCAAATCGAGGTTGGGGCAAATTCTTGCGATGAAACTGGGTTTCACTTTTATTGATCTTGATTTTGTTTTTGAGGAACGGTTCCGGATCAGCATTTCCGATTTTTTTGAAAAATACGACGAAGACGCCTTTCGGCAGATCGAGCGATTATTACTTCATGAAACAACCAAAGCTGACAATCTTATTGTATCAACCGGCGGAGGAACTCCCTGTTTTTTCGATAATATGCAAATCATCAAAAAGGAGGGATTTTCGGTTTATCTTCAATTGGAGATTCCAACGATTGTTGAAAGATTAGGACGGGCAAAAAGGAAACGACCTCTTTTGAAAGATTTTTCTGAACCACTTATCTGTGAGAAAATAAGGCTTCATCTCGTTGAACGCAGCGCTTTTTATGAACAGGCAGATTTTATCCTCAAGGCGGATAACGAATCCATGGAAAATTTGATTGAACGGATTGTTGATAGATTGAATGGATTAATCCCGGAGTTTTAGCAAGGCAACATTCTCCACATGCTGAGTGTGCGGGAACATATCTACCGGTTGGCATTTCTCCATGAGATAAATATCGCTCATCAAAGCCAAATCTCTTGCCTGGGTTGCCGGGTTGCAACTTACATAAACAATGCGGGCAGGTTTGACATTAAGAAGTGTGCGCACAACTTTTTCGTGCATACCATTTCTCGGAGGATCGGTAATTACGATATCCGGTCGACCACGATCTTCAATGAATTGGGGAGTCATTAGTTTTTCAACTTCGCCGGCAAAGAATTCCGCGTTGAAAATTCCATTGATCTGCGAGTTTATTTCAGCATCGCTGATAGCGGCTGCAACAGATTCGACGCCGGTTACTTTTTTCACATAAGGGGCGATGTAATTTGCAATTGTTCCGGTTCCGGTATATAGGTCGTAAACATGTTCATTGCCTGAAAATGATGCAAATCCCGCTGCTATTCTATAGAGTTGAATTGCCTGCTGTGAATTTGTCTGAAAAAAGGAGGAAGGTCCGATCCGGAATTTGATCACTTTTCCTCCGGGCATGAATGGAGGCATGATTTCGGTAATAAAGGATTCCCCTTTGAACAGGTTAAACGCAAGGTCGTAAGTTGTGTCGTTTTTCTTAGGGTTGATAACGTAATACAGGCTGGTTATTTCCGGGAATCGGGAGGCGATAAAATTCAGCAGCAGTTCATTTTCCGGGTCATCATTGCGAAAAACCATTATTACCATCAAACCGCCGGCATTGGTATTGCGAATAATAAGGTTTCGGAGTAATCCCTGCCAGATGCGGACGTCATAAAAAGAGAGACGATGTTCCCGCGCATACTTTCTAACTTCATTCCTTATCGCATTCGATGGATCTTTCTGATGATAACAATACTGAATATCAACTACTTTATCGAAAAACTGAGGAATATGAAATCCCAAAGCATGGGTATCGGCAGAACCTTTTTCGTTGTTCTTGTCATCATCGGTAAGCCATCGGTGATTGGAAAAGGTAAAATCCAGCTTGTTCCGGTAAAAAGTGGTTTCAGGCGCTGGAATAATCGGCAGTATCAATGGATTTACAAGTTTACCAATTCTTGTAAGGCTGTCAAAAACCTGTTTTTGTTTGTAAAAAAGCTGTTCCTCATATTTCATGTTCTGCCATCGGCATCCACCGCAAAGACCGAAATGGTCGCAGTGGGGGGCAGTCCGTTTCGGAGAATATTCCCTGATTTGAATGGCTTTTCCTTCGAGATATCTTTTTTTCTTTTTAATTAGTTGCACATCAACAACATCTCCGGGAACCACAAACGGAACGAAGATGATTTTATCTCCGATCTTTCCAACAGCCATTCCTTCGGAGCCGGCGTCGGTTATTTCAATGTTTTCGTAGATCATTGTTAATTGCCCAAATGGTTAGTTTCTTCATAAATCTTGGGGAGGCTGCCTGAGTTGAATTTCATTGGATTAAATATGTCGTTTAATTTTAGCGACAAATTGCTCTCTCTCTTCATAATTATGAAACTCAATGTCGGGATATGCAGATAGAGCTCTTGGAATACCGCTTCCAAGTCCTTTGTAAGGTAATAGGAACTGGCTGTTTGAATGAAGGATTGGATTTCTTGCTATTGATTGACCATTGATCATATTATCAATTGTTAATGAATTTGGAATTTTTCCTGGACTGATTATTTCAATTCTGTTATCAAACATTAAAATCTTTACTGAGGCATTGATAAAATAATCCCTATGAACTAAAGCATTAACAATGAGCTCTTCCAGGGTTTCCTGTGGAATTTCCATCTCTCCCAGTCTATTGAAACTCTCTTCGACCTGAATTGTTCTTAGATTACGATGAATAAATGCAATCGCTTTTTCAAACAGAGTAACCAGATTCCCTTCGAATGGAGGTTCGCTATCTCTGAATTGACGATTAGAAATATCATTTCCAACATAATTCACACATTGAACAGTGAATAAAGGTTTGTATTTTTGAGGATTCCTGCCAAATAATAAAAGCCCGGCAAGCGACAGATTTGTACCATTTGAAAAAGCCATATTTTGCAAAACTTTTAACAAGGATGCGCCAGAGCCAATTCTTTCAAGAACATTCGCAACAGGCAATTCCCTGAATTCTTCAAGTGAGATTGCTCCACCAACCAGCCTTCTGCGGTATTTGTTGTATAGAAACTCTTTAACAACATCTAAATCAATATCGTCAATCGCGGAGTTGTTAACAATTGATTCATCTGCAAAAAATTTATTAGATCTTTGAAACATTCTTAAAATTTCCTCGGGTGGAGCAATTCTTTTATCGCTGCCTTTTTTCAGATAGGCAATTCCTTCATTGGTGTAATAAGGTAAATTGGTTCCTTTGGAAACCTCCACAACCAGAATATTCTTGCCTTGCATTGTGATAATTTCTGTTAATGGTGAAATCGGAGGTTTTATTAATTCGGTACTTGCATTGGCGATCCACTGGTTCAATTTACGAATAGTATCTGCCGACAGTCCGGTGACTTCTCCATTGTCAGATACGCCAATAATAAGGTAACCTCCCAAAGTATTTGAAAAAGCGACCATTTCCCGTGCCAACTGATTAATATGGTCAATCTTTCTTTTAAACTGAATAGTACTTGTTTCAAAACCTCGTTCAATCAGGCTGATAATTTCTATTGCTTCCATAAGAATCTATCAATATTAATCTGTCTTCTGTTTCAAATAAGTGATAAGCACAGCGAAGAGATCATCTTTTTTAAAGGGTTTCGACAGATAATCATCCATTCCTGCTGCAATGCATTTATCACGGTCGCCAGGCAGGGCTATTGCGGTCAGGGCGATAATCGGTGTGCGTTTTCCGGCGCCTTCTATTTCCCGAATTGCCATCGTAGCTTCAAATCCATCTTTCAAAGGCATGTGAACATCCATAAAAAGGAGATCAATTTTGTTATTGCGAAATTTTTCAATCGCTGCATTGCCATCGGAAGCCATCAGCACTGTGGCGCCAGTTTTCAGCAACATCACACTTAACAACTTCATGTTGATCACATTATCTTCGGCAATAAGAATGGTAACCTGCGGACCGAGGTGAATTTCATCGGGTATGTTGGCAACAGTTTGAATTGAATTTTTTTTGCGTTCAGGCCTGCCCTTCATGAGAAATTCATACATATCTTTCATCTTCACCGGTTTGGTAAGAAATTGATCAATGCCAAGCTCCTTCCTGGTTTGAATAATATGGTCTTTATCAACAGAAGAATGAAGAAAAATGATTGGATTTTCATTGAAGAGCATTCGGTTTCTAATGGTATCTGCAACTTCAACGCCATCCATAACAGGCATGTGCATATCGAGAATAACCAAATCAAATTCCTTTTTATCAGCCGCTGCCTGTTCCAGAATTTTGAAGGCGTCATTGCCGTTTTCGCAAGTTTCAGCTTCTATTCCCCAATAAGCCAGCATATCGGTCATAATCTTCAGATTGGTCAGATTATCGTCCACCACAAGAATCTTTTTTATCTCTTTATTTGGCGAAAGCGCACGTTGTTCGTTAGTTGATGCCACCATCAGCGGGATTGTAAAACTGAAGGAGCTTCCAATGCCTGGCTGACTTTCAACTGACAGTTTTCCTCCCATAATTTCAGTTAGTTTTTTAGAAATGGATAAGCCAAGTCCGGTGCCGCCATATTTTCTGGTGGTGGAATTATCTGCCTGAGAGAACTGATCGAATATCTGAGACAATTTCTCAAAGGCGATACCGATACCTGTATCTTTAACGCTAAATCTGATAAAATGCTGCTGAGAAGGGTCGGTGGGACGTACAATGCACATTGCCGAAACGAAAATTTCGCCAACGCTTGTGAATTTCACGGCATTGCTGATTAAATTCACAAGAATCTGCCTGATTCTCAGTGGATCGCCAATGAATCGTTCGGGCATACCCGGTTCAATTTCACATAATAATTCAATATTTTTTTCAAAGGCTTTCACGGTTAATATTTCCACGCTTCGTTCAACCACTTCATAAATATTAAATTCAATATGCTCGATTTCAAGTCGTCCGGCTTCTATCTTTGAAAAATCGAGGATGTCGTTAATGGTGTCGAGCAACAGATATGCCGAAGTTTGAATTGATTGCAGGTAATCGCGTTGACTCGCAGAAAGATTGGTGGTAAGAGCTAATTCCGTCATCCCGATTACGCCATTCATTGGGGTGCGAATTTCATGGCTCATTGTGGCAAGAAACTCCGATTTGGCTTTATTGGCAACTTCGGCGTCTTCTTTGGCTTTCACCAGCGCCATTTCAATCTTTTTTCGTTCAGTTATATCAATCAGAATTGCCATCACTGCCGGTTCATTGTCATACATGATGTTGGCGCTTCGTATGATAACATCCTTGATTTCACCTTTTGTCGTGATTGCCTGTATCTCATAATCAAAGACCTGAATTTTTCCTTCTTCCCTTTTTTTCATGTTGTCAATAATAACCGGAATTGAATCAGGCGCAATAAAATTCATTATGCTTTTTCCAAGTATTTCATTGGCGGTGGCTCCAATCACCTCAAGGGCAGAATCGTTGGTGAATAAAATCGTTCCGTTGCGATGGATGATAATTAGGTCAGGCGATTTATGAACCAGGGTGGAATAGCGTTGTTGACTATCTATCAGTGACTGTTCAATTATTTTTCGTTCTGTGATATTTTCAAAACTTTCTATGCCGCCGATTATATTTCCATGATTATCTTTCAGAATATCAACGTTTTTAGAAATATTAAGAATTTCGCCTGCTTTGTTTCTGATCGTACATTCCCTGCCTTGAATTGGTTTTGGAATAGTGGTTTCAAAAAGTCCGCAGCGTTCTTTGCATGGAGATTCAGCAAAGGCAAAACATGTTTTACCGAGCATATCCTCCGCAGTAAACCCGGTGATTTTTTCAGCCTGACCATTCCAACTGGTAATTCGCGTTTCGCAATCCACAGTGAAAATTGCGCTTGGGATAACTTTATAAATCAGTTCTGCAAACTCACGGCTCTCCTGCAATGCCATTTCGGTTTTCTTTCGGTCAGTGATATCTTCCTTTATGGCTATGAAATTGACTATTTTCCCGTCACGGTTTTTAATTGGGGCAATACTCGTATATTCCCAGAAGAGTTCGCCATTTTTTCTTTTATTATAAATCTCGCCCTGCCATTCCTTTCCTGCCAGTATGGTAGTCCATAAATCAGAATAAAACGAGGCGTCCTGGTACCCGGATTTTAAAATCCTTGGATTTTTCCCGAGTATTTCCTGAGATGTATAACCTGTATGTTCCGTGAATCGTCTATTTACATATTCAATTTGTCCATTAACATCTGTTATGATTACAGTGTTGGCGCTCTGTTCAACGGCAGCGCTTAGTTTATTAATTTGTTCATTCGCCTCGTCATGTTCGGCATTTTTCTTTAAAAGATCTTCGGTCTGTTTTCTGAATAAAATAATTAGCCGGGCAATATGTCCAAATTCATTTTGCTCCTTCGTCAGATATTTTATTGGCACATCTGTTTCTTCCACCAGACTTGTGGCAATTAATTTTAAGGGACCCGCTATCCATTTACTGGTGAGATAAAAAAACAACGCGGTGACGAGAATAAGCAGAATCACGCCTGCCAGTGCAAAAAAACTGAGATAGTTTAATTCTGTTTTGTAAGGAACCTGCCGCTTAAAAAGTAAAAAACCCAGGTTCTTCCCATTCCAGTCTTTTAATGAATGGTAAATTTCCTCCTGTGAATCTGTAATGTTTTCTTTCAGCGCAATTGAAGAAGGTTCAATTGAAACATCAAACCCTGTAGCTTTGCCCAATTCATTCAAATAGCTTTTATCCCATATTTTTGCGCAAACGAGGTACCCATTGGGTGGTGTTTTACGTTCAGTGTCAATTGTCGGAACTATTGTTGCCCCACAAATTTCATATAATTTTCCATCGAGCAGGCAAAAGCTATTAACGGTAGTTTCTTTGATGAAAAGTTTTTTGACGACCTGGGATTCCAGGGTAAAACCGCCTCCGGCAGAATCTTTAATGGAGACTATCGGCGTTCCGTCGAGGTTGAATACGCCAATATAACTCATATTGTAAGTTGCGAGAACCGATTTCAGGATTTCATTTGCCCAAGCGCTGTTGTGAGTTTTTGTAAAGGCAATCATTTCATCCCAGGCAGAATTGTCTTTTACCGGTTTTAAAAATCCCTCCATTTTAAAATTCAGGACGGCGCTAATTACCTGGTGAGCGCTGTTTTTAGCCGATTCCTGGTGTAATTTCTGCTCGCTGGTGTGCACAAAAAAATACCCCAAAGTGAAAAAAACAAAAAAACTTAGCAAGGCAATGAAAAGAATGGTTAACTTGGTCTTAATTTTCATAATATGATTTTTTTCAACCGATCAGATAAACGTTGGTAAAATTACAGATGATCTGCCACATAGTTTCTGAACAATATTAAGGATTTTCGCAATAGATTCATGAAATATTTTCTTATCCGGAAATAATATTTTGTCACCAAACCAAATAATTTATAACACTATGAAACCATTTCTTTTTGGGTTATTTAATGAAGCCGGTCAAATCGGCGAACATTTCAGTCCAGGCAGGTTTGAAGAAAAACCTCTGGGAAGTATCCATTCATCAGGATATACGATTTCATTTAAAGGGAACAGGCAACTGATCTTTTACAGTAAAATTTACAATATAGATGAAATTCGTCAACTCACTGCCGCTCCCTCTGTTGACGAGGCTGATTTGATATTCCGGTTGTATGATCTCGAAGGAGTAAAAGGCTTCAGGAGACTCAATGGGAAATTTACCATTATTATCAGGGAAGGAGGGAAAACGCTCATTGCCCGCGACCGAAACGGAGAAGGGAGAATGATCTATTTTACAAAAGATTATTTTACGGATTCGTATCAGGGTTTGAATGAATTTACCGATTTCTCCCCCAAGCCTGATCTTACCGGAATAACCACATTCCTGAAGATCGGTTATATTCCGGCTCCTCTCACCTCGCTTGCCGGCGTAAGCAAACTCCCGTCCGGCGAGGTATTATACGCTTCCGCCGATGGATTCCGTTTTGAGAAACTTTTTCCATTCAATGAAATCCTGGAAACCGAGCGCGGAGAAATTACGGTGAAAGACGCCATTAACCAATACCACGAATTGCTGAAGAAATCAATTATCAGAAGGATTGGCGGAGCGGAAACTGTTGGCGCATTACTAAGCGGAGGATTTGACTCCGGCGGAAATATTGCGGTGATCCGCGAGGTTCATCCTGGTACAATTAAAACATATTCAATCGGATTTAAGGATAACCCTGCGTCGGAATTGCCTTATGCTAAGATGATGGCAGAAAAATTCGGAGCCGAGCATCACGAATACATCATGGATGGCTCCGAAATTGAATACCTGCCAGATATTATTGACTATATGGGAGATCCATTCTCTGAGTCGGGTTTCATGCTTAACCATTCGGCAATGAAAATGGTTAGCGGTGAAAATCTCCCGGTTACCATCGGCGGCGATGGGAATGATCAATATTTTGGCGCAGGGATTAGGGAGACAGCTTTGCACTATAAGATCAGAAAATCCGGACTTGCTCCGCTTACCAGGTTATTTGACGCATTAAGCGATAATGATTTGTTTGATAAAGACAACCTTGCATTCAGAATTCATTTCCAGAATCAGAAAATCCTTATGGTTATGGAACCTGAAACATTTGGATTTCACGACTACCAGCTTGGACGAATGTTTGAGATGAAGAAAATCAAGCAGCATCCATACATTGATGAGATCCCCAAAAAATTCAAATCTTATGAAGAGTTGTTTCTTCAGCGAAACTACTTCCTTCACCTGCGTCATTCTGTGAATGAAGTAATTTTATTCAAGGCGTCGAGGTTGTCGGAGCAATTCGGCGTTAACCTTGCCTTTTCCTACACCGACCTTGATATTTACAATTTTATTCAACGCCTGCCCATCCAGCTCAGAGCCAAAGGAACCTTGAAAGAATCAATGAAAGGAAAGGGGATTACAAAATATATTCATAAAGAACTGGTGAAACCCATGTTGCCGAAAGCTGTAACAACTCGTCCGAAACAAGGTGGATTTTCGCCTCTTGAAATATTTTTTAACGATAAAACCAGAAGGGGAAAAATTTATAGGTATATCCTTCAGTCGGAATTTGCTAAAACACTCAGGAACAAAGAGTTTTTGCAACAATTCTTCGATCAGTACGAAACACTCGCTTCCGGGAAAAGTTATTGGTTCTGGTATAAACAGGTCAAGTCGAACCAGATGCTGAATCTGCTGATCATAACGCTGTGGTGGGATAAAGTTCTGGCAGGGAAGAAAACCGGAAAGTTATCGGATTATCTGGGATGATATAATTTTACAGGTGTTTTCATTGACTGCTTATCTGCTGAAAAACAAGTTTATCGTTCTGAAGGTTCATTAAATCTTTTTCTATAATCATGTCCCTGTGCAACTATTTCCCTCTATTCAGTCGTCTTGAAGAAAGTTTTTTCCAAATGTTATGAGCCAAATTTATTTCTTGTTGCGGCAACCCAAAATGCTCTTTCAAAATTATTTGATTAGTAATTTTCAAAACGTCTTCAATATTGGTTTTG
Source organism: Bacteroidota bacterium (assembly GCA_037131145.1). Classification (GTDB taxonomy): domain Bacteria; phylum Bacteroidota; class Bacteroidia; order Bacteroidales; family FEN-979; genus CAIVAT01. Next base: position 2,363 of record JBAXRP010000038.1, on the reverse strand, counting down.
TCGCGAATTAGCTTGTCAATCTGTGGAAGTAAAGAAGCATTTTCTATATGATACGGAAGCAAAACTTTTTCGGCTTCGTTTGGCATCAACTCTAAAACTCCTCCTCCGTGGCTTCGACCTGAAACTTCTGTAAATGATAGTGAAAGTGAGTTGTAATAACTTGCGGTCAGCGCTTTTATGTTTGTGTTTGGCCGGATAAATACACGGTGCATCGTGTCAGTTGTATATGCTTCCGCTTGATTAATTATCAATCTTGGATACAAATTGTTTCTGCGAATGAAAAGGGCGTCAGATATTTTCAATGATGGAACCACAAACCAATCATCACGAATTCCAGTTTTATAACCTTTGTGAATTCCTAACTTTTCACCCTGAGCAATGTATTTAATTGCACCGTTTTTTTTGTTTAAATTATTTCCATTAGGAAATACAAGTAGATGTGCTTTGGCGCTAGAGTGTTTGTTTTTTTTCCAATCTTCTTCAGTGAAGATTACAGAGTTCACCTGAACGCTTCTACCTACCATTGGCTTCGCGTAATCTTGTAAATCGTATTCTTCAACGATTGTTAATGGAACTGTAAAGAAATCGTTTGAACCTGTAGTAATTCCCACTTCAACTCTTGCAAATTTTTCAAGCGTTGGAATGTTTCTTTTCTTTGCAATATTTTCTAAAAAATCAATTTCGTCTTGCTCCAAAAAATAGAACGTCCATTTGTTGCTTTTAAAATCAATTTTCTTTTGTGAGCTTTTCAACCTCGTAAAATCAAGCGTTTGTAGTTCGCTTGCATCTCTTAACTCTATATGTTCGATATTGTGCTCATTAGAATTATTCTTTTCGCAAAGAAGCAAAACAACCTCTTGCTGAATGTTTGGGAAAACTAATTTTTCAAATGAAATGATGTTGATTTTGTTATAAAAGTGAGCAATGAAATTTCTTAGTTGCTGTGCAAAGGAAACTTGCAAAATTTCTGCAGGTAAAACAAAACCAATTCTGCCGCCCTTGGCTTTTAGTAATAGTGATGAACCAACAACAAATGAAACCCAAGCGTTTGTCAATTTTGAATAAGTCAAACCGGCTTTAATAAAAATATCTCCTGCTTCAACTTGCTGTTCTCTGTCAAAAAACTGGTAGCGGATGTATGGCGGATTTCCTACAATTAAATCAAAACGCTTTTCAGTATGGTTGCAATAGGTATGAAAATCATCAATGATGATTTGCTTGTCTTTCAAATTTATTTGTTCTGCTTTCTTGGCTTCATCTTCATCAAACTCAACTGCCGTAATTGACTTGTATTCTAATTTGTGTTTTGCAAGTTGTTCCAAAAAAGCTCCATCACCACAACTTGGTTCAAGTATGTCAAAGTCTTTACTGCCATTTATGCCCCAACGCAAAACAAATTCTGCAATGGGCTCAGGTGTGTAAAAACCACCTCTTAATTTTTCCGCTGATGCCTCAGTGATTAATTTCATAGGTTGGATTTTTTTGTTTTCATATACTTAACTTTTTTCTCAGCAACTTTAAAAACTTCGGTAGATAATTCTTCTTCGTCCATTATCTGATAAGCAACTGCATCGCTCAAAAAAGCTATCAGTAAGTCTTTGTCGCTGACTTTGAAATACTCCGAAAATTTTTCTATCAGTTGTTTGGTTGGTTTGCGATTGTTCTTCTCAATCTTGCCCAGCATTGAAGTATCAATCTTCAAGGCTTCCGCAACTTCACGCAAAGGAAGATTATTCTTCTCACGCAGTTTTTTAACTGTTTCACCGAAAGTTTCTTCTAATTTCATTTTTGGACAACTTCAGTCCAAAGGTAAGCGCTTATTATGAACCGCCAAGAGTTTTTAAAAAAAAATTCAACAAGTTTTACCGAAAGAGTTTTACTGAATTTCAAAAATAAACTCACCTTTCTTTTTGGTTTTAAATAAGGTGGCATTCTTGCCAATAAGATTGTCTTGTGCAATCACCTTTTTAGCTTCTCCCCAACTTATTGAAGTCATTGAGTTATTCTGTTCGTAAGAACGGGTATCAGTTAGTGGGTTATGAGTGAGAGTAAGTTTAAAACGCCCCGCAACTTTACCATCAATTATAATATTGAATGTTGCTACTGCCCTCTCAAGATGCGATGTGTCAGGCTTTGTATCTCGTTTCCATTTAAGAGAAGAAAAAACTGTGTCTCTGAAATAGTGACGTTGGTCAATACCTTTGGTCTTCCCTTTTTTGAAAAGCATTGAACCGGTAGGGTTGGTTGTAGAACCTTTGGGAATATTCAAATCTCTTTCAGATAATTTGCCACTTTCCCATACCAACCCATCTTTCTTTGAAATTCTACTAACGATATAAGCGGCAGTTGCTGTCGTTTTGGTT
>JBAXRP010000037.1:0-24872 GCA_037131145.1 Bacteroidota bacterium | reverse complement strand
CGTCAGATTTCCTTGAAATGGAAGTCATTCGGGGAAATTTCATGAAGGATGAAGAAACGAATACCACAGAAATCGATCTTGAGCTTCAGGTGACTGAAGCGCCTAAACCTGAATTGGTTTCAGAACTTGAAATTCAGATAGAGACGCCGGTTGAAACATCGATTGAAAAGCTGGTTGAAAGAGCGCCTGTAATTACCGACCCCAGCCGCCAGACTATTGATACCAGATATGACCCAACGCTCGATTTGGCGAGCTATCGGTATCCAACTCTCGACCTCCTCAACGACTATGGCGCCGATTCCGTTAACGTTAGAAAAGAGGAACTGGAAGCTAACAAGGATAAAATTGTACAAACGCTGGGGAATTACGATATCCGGATTGCCAAAATAAAAGCGACAATTGGTCCTGCTGTGACTCTTTACGAAATTGTACCTGAAGCCGGAGTGAGAATTTCGAGAATCAAGAATCTGGAAGACGACATAGCTCTCAGTCTCGCTGCGATGGGCATCAGAATCATTGCTCCGATTCCGGGAAAAGGCACAATCGGAATAGAAGTTCCGAACCAGAATCCCGAAATAGTTTCCATCAAATCATTAATGGCAACCGAAAAATTCAAAAATTCCACCTTTGAGTTGCCTTTTGTTCTCGGAAAAACAATCGCCAATGAAACTTTCATCGCCGACCTCGCAAAAATGCCTCACCTTCTCATGGCGGGCGCCACAGGGCAGGGAAAATCAGTGGGTCTAAACACAATAATTACCTCGCTGCTTTACAAGAAACACCCTTCGCAAGTAAAGTTTGTTTTGATTGACCCCAAAAAAGTAGAGCTTACCCTTTTTAATAAACTTGAACGGCACTTTCTTGCCAAATTGCCGGATGCCGAAGAATCTATTATCACCGATACCAAAAAGGTTATCAGAACCCTGAATTCCCTGAATATTGAGATGGACAGCCGTTACGATCTGCTTCGCGACGCCCAGGTGAGAAATATTAAGGAATACAATGAAAAGTTTTTTTCAAGGGTTCTCAACCCACTCGACGGACATCAGTTCCTGCCATATATCGTTATTGTTATTGATGAATTTGCCGATCTGATTATGACAGCGGGACGCGAAATTGAAACCCCGCTTGCGCGATTAGCCCAACTTGCGCGGGCAACCGGTATCCACCTTATCATTGCAACGCAACGTCCTTCGGTTAATATTATCACCGGAACAATAAAAGCCAACTTCCCAGCCAGAATTGCTTTCAGAGTAATTTCCAAAATTGATTCGAGAACCATTCTCGATTCATCCGGCGCCGACCAACTCATTGGACGCGGCGATATGCTTCTTTCAACCGGCAGCGACCTGATCAGGCTTCAATGCGCATTCGTGGATACGCCCGAAATTGATAAGGTTACAGAGTTCATTGGTTCCCAGCGAGGATACCCCGAAGCCTTCGCATTGCCCGAATTTTACGATGAAGAGAGTACGCCGTCAAAGGATTTTGACTCCAAAGAAAAAGACGATTTTTTTGCAGAAGCTGCGAGACTTGTCGTTACTCACCAGCATGGCTCAACCTCGCTCATTCAGCGTAAACTAAAACTCGGTTACAACCGCGCCGGACGAATCATTGATCAACTGGAAAGCGCCGGTATTGTCGGTCCGTTTGAAGGAAGCAAAGCCCGCGAGGTACATTATAAAGATCTTTCAAGCCTCGAAGAACACCTTAAACTTCTGGGAAAATAATAAACAATTCCAAATATTTCATCATGCGTATTACTTCCATCATTCTCTGTTTGCTGGTTTCCATGAATGTTTTTTCACAGGGAAAAGATCCAAAAGCCATAGCGCTGCTGGAAGAGGTCAGCGTTAAAGCAAAAGCGAGCAAATCCATTAAAGTTGACTTTTCCTTTACCATGGAAAATGCCAAGGCAAAAATCAATGAAGAAAAAACCGGAACCCTTCTCGTTTCGGGCGATAAATATAAAATGACGGCAGCGGGACAAACGGTGATCTGCGACGGAATAACTATCTGGACTTATATCAAGGAATCGAATGAAGTACAGGTAAATTCACTGGATAATAAGGACGACGCCCTCACGCCATCCAAATTACTCACATCTTACAATTCAAATTATAAATCGAAGATTCTCAAAAGCCTGGATCCTACTATTGAGTTAGTGGAGTTAATTCCAAATACAGGTAAAAATTTCACCAGGGCGATCCTGGGAATTGATAAGGCGAAGAAACAGGTTACCAGTTTCAAACTATTTGATAAAAGCGGAAACACCTTTACTTATAAGATTAAAACCTACCTGACCGACACGCAGGTCGCCAATAGCGATTTTACCTTCGATGCAAAAAAATTTCCAGGCGTAGAAGTAATTGACATGCGCTGATTATGGATGTTTTAACAACTGAAGATCATGCCAGGTTAATTGGGATCGCAAAAGAGATCCGCAGGTCGGTGATACTTTCGCTTGCTGAAGCGGGATCAGGGCATACCGGTGGATCTCTCGGACTTGCAGATATTTTCACGGCGCTATATTTTTCCGAATTGAACCATGATCCTAATCAGCCTTCATTGCCAGTCCGCGACAGATTAATTCTTTCCATCGGACACGTTGCGCCTGTTCTCTATGCTACGCTGGCTCATGCCGGTTACTTTCCAATTGATGAGCTATTAACGCTGCGGAAATTGGGAAGCAGGCTTCAGGGTCATCCTGCACGGGATCATGGATTACCCGGAATTGAACTCTCTGCCGGATCGCTTGGTCAGGGTCTTTCGGTAGCGGTTGGAATGGCAATTGCAGCAAAAGCCGATCTGAAAACTCACCGGATATATTGTATTCTCGGCGATGGCGAATTACAGGAAGGTTCGGTATGGGAAGCTGCCATGGCTGCGTCGCATCACAAATTGGGAAATATCACCGCCATTGTTGATCGTAATGGTCTTCAAATTGATGGTAAAACCGAAGACGTCATGCACCTGGAACCGCTGTCAGATAAATGGCAAAGTTTCGGATGGAATGTTTTTTCCTGCGATGGACATGATTTCAACAGTATTATTTTTGCGCTGAGAAATGCTGCCGCTGCCTGTAATCAACCTTGTGTTATAATCGCCAAAACGATAATGGGAAAGGGAATACCTTCAATAGAAAACGATTACCGCTGGCATGGCAAAGTTCCGACAAAAGACCAGGCAACGGAGTTGTTGTCTTCAGTTTACAAAAGTAGAAATGCAGATTAGATGAAGAAGAGACTCCTGGCGCTGTGGAAATTTGTGAAGTATTTTACAACCATCTACTTTGCCTCCTCAATTTTTTTCGTTGTGCTCTATAAGTTTGTAAACCCGCCACTTACGCCTTTAATGACGATCCGGATTGCTGAACAGGCATGGAACGGACAGACATTAAAAATAGAAAAACATTGGCTTCCGCTTGATGAAATTTCTCCAAACCTTCCGCTTGCGGTAATTGCTTCGGAGGACAATCTTTTTATGGAACATAAAGGATTTGATTTTGAATCCATTGAAAAAGCGAAGGAATATAACCTGAAAAAACAGGGTAAAAAAGTACGGGGAGCAAGCACAATATCTCAGCAAACTGCCAAAAATGTTTTTCTCTGGCCCCAGCGATCCTGGTTAAGGAAAGGACTTGAGGTTTACTTCACTGTACTAATCGAGTTTGTCTGGGGAAAGAAGAGAATCATGGAAGTGTATCTGAACGTTATCGAAACCGGAAACGGAATCTATGGAGCAGATGCAGCCGCCATAAAAAGTCTAAACAAATCAGCCGCGAAACTTTCAAGAGGAGACGCCGCTCTCATTGCCGCCATTTTACCCAACCCGCTGAAATGGGATTTAAAATCTCCTACGCCTTATATCCGCAGTCGGCAACAATGGATTCTCTGGAATATGAACAACATCGGAAAAATTCAGTTCTAAGATTTTTTCGTAATTTTGCCGATTCAATTTTTTCACTAACCTAAATGATGTCAATTATGGCAAAACAAGCTCAAGAACACAAGTACGTCTATTATTTTGGTGGTAACAACGCCGAAGGTACTGCAGAAATGAAGAATCTGCTTGGCGGTAAAGGCGCTAACCTCGCTGAGATGGTTAACATCGGTCTTCCTGTACCAGCCGGTTTCACTATTACCACAGAAGTTTGTACTTACTATCAACAAAACAAAAAATCCTATCCACAGGAATTAAAAAATCAGGTTGCCGCCAGTCTGAAGGCTACCGAACAGGAAATGGGCGCCGTTTTTGGCGACAAAAACAACCCTCTTCTTGTTTCCGTCCGCTCCGGCGCACGCGCCTCTATGCCAGGAATGATGGAAACCGTTTTAAATGTAGGTTTGAATGATATTACCCGTGAAGGGCTTATCAAAAAAACAAATAATCCACGATTTGTTTACGACTCACAGCGCCGTCTGATTCAGATGTATTCTGATGTGGTGATGGAAAAAGCCGCAGGCATTGAACCCAAAGAAGGCAAGGGCGTTCGCGTTCAGCTTGAACATGAACTCCATAAGATGAAAGAAAAAAGAGGCGCGAAAAGCGATACCGACCTGACCTCTGAAGATCTGAAGGAACTTATTGATATTTACAAGAAAAAAGTTCAGGAAGTTCTTGGTAAGCCTTTCCCCGAAGATCCGATGGAACAGCTCTGGGGCGCTGTTGGCGCAGTTTTCTCAAGTTGGAATGGAAAGCGCGCAATTTCATACCGTCGTTTTGAAGGTATTCCCGATGAATGGGGCACTGCGGTAAACGTGCAATCTATGGTATTCGGCAACATGGGCGATACCTCGGCAACCGGCGTTGCTTTTACCCGTAACCCGGCAACCGGCGAAAACTATTTCTATGGCGAATGGCTTGCAAATGCTCAGGGCGAAGATGTGGTTGCCGGTATCCGTACCCCAAACCCCATCAACGAAATTGGCAAAAATGAGCATACAATGAAGCTGCAATCTCTCGAAACAGCCATGCCGGTTGTTTACAAAGCCCTTCATGAAATTGAACGCTCACTCGAAATGCATTATCGCAACATGCTCGACATTGAGTTCACCATTCAGGATGGCAAACTCTATATGCTCCAGTGCCGCGTAGGAAAACGCAACGGACCGGCTGCCGTCAAAATGGCGGTTGACATGTTCAATGAAGGCTTGATTACAAAAGAAGAGGCTGTTTCACGCGTTGAACCGAGTCAGCTTGACGAACTGCTTCACCCGATTCTCGATCCCAAGGCAGAAAAGAGCACAAAGCCAATGGCGAAGGGACTTCCTGCTGGTCCCGGCGGTTCAACAGGACAGATTGTATTCAATTCCGAAGATGCCGTTGCCTGGGCAAAAAAAGGCAAAACCGTAATTCTTGTCCGTGAAGAGACAAACCCCGAAGATATCGAAGGTATGCGCTCGGCGCAAGCCATCCTTACAGCTCGTGGTGGAATGACAAGTCATGCAGCGCTCGTTGCCCGCGGCTGGGGAAAATGTTGCATTGTTGGCGCAGGCGGTTTGAAAATCGAAGCCTCCAAAAAAACTATGAAAATCGGCGACATCACTTTGACTGAAGGCGATTATATCTCTCTGAATGGTTCAAAAGGCTACATTTATAATGGTCAGTTGCCAATGATAAAGGCTGCCGAAGAAAATCCCGATTTCCAGGCTTTCATGTCGCTCTGCGACGCAATTCGCACCATGAAGATCCGCACCAATGCCGATACACCCGAAGATGCTGCAAAAGCGCGCGCTTTTGGCGCCGAAGGAATCGGATTGTTCCGCACCGAGCACATGTTCTATGGTAAAAATGCTGAAAAACCACTCTTTCTTCTCCGTAAGATGATTGCTTCGAAATCGGAAGAGGAACGCCGCAAAGCATTGAATGAGCTCTATCCTTTTGTGAAGGAAGACATCAAGCAAACCCTTGCCGCCATGGATGGTTATCCTGTGACAATTCGTACCCTTGATCCACCTTTGCATGAGTTTATCCCGCAACAGGAAGATGCTCGAAAAAAAATCGCCGACAGCCTGAATATCTCAATGGAAGAATTTGACCGTCGCGCCGACGCGCTTCACGAAACCAATCCTATGATGGGACACCGCGGCGTCCGTTTGGGCATTACTTATCCCGAAATCACCGAAATGCAGGTTCGCGCCATATTTGAAGCGACTGCCGAACTGCTGAAGGAGAATAAAAATGTATTCCCGGAAATTATGATCCCGGTTACCTGTACCGAAAAGGAGTTGAAACATCAGTATGTGATAATTGACGAAATCTATGCAGAGGTTTGCGAAAAATTCAAGATGAAAAAGATTCCGCATTTGGTAGGAACCATGATTGAGATTCCGCGCGCTGCCCTCACCGCCGATAAAATTGCAGAAACCGCTACCTTCTTCTCTTTTGGAACCAACGACCTTACACAGATGACCTTTGGATTTTCACGCGACGATATCGGCGGATTTGTTCCCGATTATATTGAAAAGAAAATCCTTCCGGTTGATCCATTCCAGATAATTGACTTCGAAGGCGTAGGGCAGTTGATGAAAATGGCTGTTGAAAAAGGACGTTCCACACGTAAAGACCTGAAGATCGGAATTTGCGGCGAGCATGGCGGCGAACCCGCTTCAGTCGAATTCTGCCATTCGCTTGGATTCAACTATGTAAGCTGTTCTCCTTTCCGCGTGCCTATTGCACGTTTGGCAGCGGCTCAGGCGGTGATCAAACAGAAAAAAGCTGCCGCTGCAAAACCTTCAGTTTAGCAAACTTCTTATAAAGGTTTCAAAGACAAAGCGACCTTTAGAAATACTTAATGTAAAAAGCTGATCCGAAAATGGATCAGCTTTTTTATTTTACGATTCCATTAATATCGGTACGCTAAAGCGGTTTGAAACCATGCATGAAATATCACTAAAACATTTGCTAATGCTTGCAGTTGCATTGCAGGCAACAGAAGAATTCAATGGACTTTTTCCGGCGCCTTCCATTCAGCGGCTCGATGATTTGATAAAGGAACAACATGCTAAAAAACGACAACGTGGGAGAGGCAAAATTTAGCGCCAATTCATTCGGCAAGCGGACTTTTGTATGCCAGTTTCCGATACTCTTCACTGGATTATAGTAGGTATTATCCAGTGAATTTAGCTTTATAACTTCACAACTTTTGCAACCGCCGAAAATTGCCGTCCTTCAACTTTAATGAGGTAAATACCACCGGAGATTTGGCAATTGCACGAATTTCCGGATGAGTTTCCGATATTCCAGGTTAATTGTTGATTGCCTTTCGACATTTCTCCGGAGAAGATCATTCCGACAAATTTTCCTTCAGAATTATATGCTTTGACTTCAATAAACCCGGGGTCAGGAAGATAAAATTTCAAATTGGCGCTCTCCCCTATTGGGTTTGGAAAAGCTGAAATCCTTCCAGAAACCATTTTCGTTTCGGGCGTTAGCCCGGTCATCAGATCATCTAAGGGGGCTTTGTAAGACGATAGCCCGTAGGTTCCGACAACTATTGTGCGTGTTGGCTCATGAATTTTCATCATATAAATTGGAACTGCAGGTAATCCGTCCCAAATCCAGTACCAGTATTGCCCGCCATTTGTGGTGCCGTAAACGCCGGCGTCGGAACCTACGATAATCCGCCCCGGAATGTCGGGATCAAGGACAATGTCGTTTACCGGAAATTCTGGCAAGTTACCTGTTATATCTGTCCAGGTCTGTCCCAGATTTGTTGATTTGAACACATGAGGCAGAGGTTCATCCCAGCGGAAACCGGAAATTGTGGCATAGATAGTTTGCGCGTCAAACGGATCAGTGGCAACGCGCGTTATCCAGCGGTTTGGTAATCCGGCGGAAATATTCTGCCAGGTTTGACCGTCATTGGTTGAAATATAAGCTTTCCCGTCGCCACTTCCGGTTACAACAATGGTTGGGTCCAACTTCGATATGGCAATAGTTGTGATGGTGTAAAAATAGTCGTTAATTCCTGCGGTTAAATCGGGGCTGATGGGTTGCCATGATGTGCCTTTATCCGTTGTTTTCCAAACCCGGTATGTTCCGAAATAGAGAGTTGCAGGTTCCACCGGATGCATTGCGAGCGGCGCCGACCAGTTGATCCTGTCGCCCAGCATGGGATCGGCAATATTAATCATGTTAAATCCACCATCATCCGACCGAAAGAGGTTTCCCCACTGGTATTCAGCATAGATTGTATTGGGATCGGAATAATCCACAAGGGTAAACATACCGTCGCCTCCGAGAATCGCTTCCCAATCGCTGGAGCCGCCGGTCATGGTTCTGATAGTGTTATTATCCTGCGTTCCGCCATAAATCCGTTCGGGATTCTGGTAATCTATGTCAATTGCGTAAAACTGAGTAAGCGGCAGGTTGTTGATCTTTGTCCAGCTATTGCCATTGTTCTCACTCCTGTACAAACCTCCGTCGTTGCCTTCAATAATACGGTTGTTGGCGCCGTCAAAAATCATGGCGTGATGATCAACATGAATATCCCATGAGGAGATATCTGCCCATGAACTGCCGCCATTTTCCGTTCTGAAGAGGTTGACTCCCATCACAAATACCCTGTTTTCATTGGCGGGATCAACTCTGATCTGTCCAAAATACCAGCCGAAATTGCTGCTCATGCCCGAAAGGTTGCCATCATTGGTGCGGCTCCATGTTTGTCCGCCATTCAGGGTTTTAAAAACACCCACTTCATAATTGGGAAGGTCATAAAAAGCATAAACAACATTCGGGTTTGATTTTGCAATTGAAATGCCAATGCGTCCCACGTCAATTCCCGACGGTAGTCCGTTAGTAAGTTCAACCCAGGTATCGCCGCCGTCAGCGCTTTTCCATAATCCTGAACCATCGCCGAACGAATGTCGGTAAGTAAGCCCTCTTACGCGCTCCCACATTGCTGCGTAAAGAATCTGCGGATTCGTGGGATGCTGAACCAGATCAACCGCCGAAGTTGAATCGTTAACGAACAATACCCGTTGCCAGTTTTGCCCTCCATCGGAGCTACGATAAACCCCACGTTCATCATTGGCTGTAAAGAGATTTCCACAGGCAGCCGCAAACACCCGCTGCGGATCGGAATAATCAACAATCACCCTGCCAATGTAGGCAGAATTTGCAAGTCCCATATTCTGCCAGGTTAACCCGGCGTCGGTTGATTTGTAAATGCCATTTCCAAGGAAACTGAAACTCGACGAATTGGCTTCGCCGGTTCCACAATATAAAACCTGTTCATTTGAAGGATCAATAGCGATATCGCCGACAGTGATAACAGGCACATTGGTAAACAGGTTAGTCCATGTTGCGCCCAGATTAGTGGTTTTTAGTATCCCGCCTGTCGCGGCTCCAATATATATTGTTGATGGACTTCCGGCTGGCGATTCAATATCGGTAATTCGTCCGCCGATATTATCGGGACCGGTGAATATCCAGGGATTGCCGCTTCCGGGAGAATCTTTCATCATTCTTCCTACCTGGGCAGTTGCCGAAAGAAAGGCTTGGTGGTTTATCCGGTCATAAGGATAGAGGCGTTGCATGGCTGTCCAGTCATTTGGTTCCAGAGATGGATGTTCCCATTTCGGAGGAATCTTTCCATGATTCCGGTTAGTAATCATTCTGAATGAAATCAGGGATGTTGCCAGAAGAATGACGGCAAAACCAAAAGCGAAAATTCCGATAGTTAATTTTTTCATAGGATAAATATATTTTTATGGTTGCATCTACTAACTATTGTGCCTAAGCTATTTCTATTCTGACAGAGCAAACATTGAAATTTGCCCATCGTTTACCGGAGTCAATTCGTTTAAAAATTTGTCCCACAAGTCTAATGATAAATTGAGTTTATAAAATTCGTTTAACCTGTTCAATTCAGTTTTCAACCCTTGTTTGCTAATGCTTTTTGCGAGTTCTAAAAGGTCAATTCGCATTAAAATATCTTTGGTAAATGTCCTTTTTGCGTCTGAAAAAGTTACAGACCGCAAAAATTTCATTGCAGAGTCAGAATTTAACAGTAATAAGGAATAAACGGCAAATTCAATTTTCTCGAAACCTATGAAATAGCAAGTGTCGTCGAGCATAACAGGTTTGTTGTCTTGCGGCAAAATTAACGTAAAATGAAAGGTCTTGTACAAACCCGATATCGCCACCTTAAATGGTTTAAAAGAATAGTCGCCAATACCGAAAATAGAAAAAAGGGGTTTGTTGTTATAAATGGTTGATTTGCGCGCATCAAAATCCGGCAGATGGTCAAGAAGGTATTTATATGTTTGAGGATAATCCGATTTTATATACTTAGTTTCTTGCCCAACCTTTTTTTGAGTGACAATTGTAAACTTTCTTATTTGAGTAGTAACTGTGTTTTTAAGGTCTGAACTTTTCAGAATGCCGTAAACTAAATTCTCCTCTAATTGAACTTCTTCTTGTAGTCCATTGATATAATGACCGTTCACTTTGTCTAATTCCATAACTGTTGAACAGTCGTGCTTTAAGCCTTGTCTCCAAACAAAAGGGCATTGCCCGTCAAATTCTTTTGTGTGAATGTATGAGTCAATTTTTGAGACAAATTTGTTGTTTACCCAGCCAAATTGCCGGTAAGATTTTTTGTTATCATAAAAGTTAAACTCCTCGCAGTCAAATTCAGGAACCGAATTCAATTCGCAATAGAAGAGAGAAGCTTCAACGGAAACATTAAACTCCTTTTTGCTGTCAATAGATTGTTTTTCAAGGAAAGCGATTTTGTATTTGTTTTGGGTTTGGTCATAAACAATATTTTTTATGACAGAATTTTTTACCAGGAACAATAAATTCCCACTCATTTTTTGAAAGGTTTCAATCATTGTCAAAGTAATAGATTCCGCAATATCGAAATTGCCTTTTCCTGTCATGGCGTCTAACCCGCTATGTTTTTTAAAATTGGTTTTTGGGGGAAGATTAGAAGAATTGAGGCTTCCGAGTTTAGAATTGGTAACCCAGGGCGGATTCCCAATGATTAAAATGTTTTCGGATGAATACTGTTTTGCAATTTGTTTAAAATCAAAATCGAAAACATTGCAATGAGTAATTGAAATTTCCGGTTTGGCTCTATCAGGGTTTTCGAGAAAGAAATTGACAATGTTGAATTTTGTTTCCCAAACGTAAGGTTTGTAAATTTCCACCCCGAAAATCTTTTTTATCCGTTGAAAATTTCGCAGCGAAGCAAGGATAAAAGCGCCTTTTCCGCATGTTGGTTCAACAATTATTGCCGGAGAAATATTTTTAAAGGATAAATGTAAAGTAGCTTTATTTGCAAGAACTTCGTTTGTTTGAAAGTCGCCATACTCAGCTCTGTCTGGTTCTTTTGCAATCATTTGAGTTTTTGAAATAACCTCTTTCAGCGTTTCCAATTCCTCGTTTTTATCAAAAAACCATTGGATTCCGAAAGCGTCAAACATTTTTTGGTTTGCCAATTCAAATGTTGTAATTTTTTTCAGACTATCATTTAAGAAAATCGTAACCTGATGAGAAATATTTGCTTCAAATACTTTCATTATTTAGGTTTATTATAGCTGACAATCTTTGAAATTCCGGGAATATTTTCAGATAATGCCACAATTCTTTGATACTGTAATCTCCACTGTAAGGCATTTGAAATGGTGAGATAACCTTGGTCGGGTGGGGTTGTCAAAATTTGTTCCGCTAACCTGGAAAGCAAAATTTCGTCTGCCGGAATATTTTTATCATTGAGATAAGCTATTATGTCTGCTTCATTGGCATTGTCTTTAACCATTTCCCTCAAACGAAAAGTTGTTGTGTAGTCAGCGGTTCTTTCCTTAGAAACAAAAGAACAACTTACAAAATTGAGTATCGCGGTTTTCGACTCTGGGTCATCAGCTTTATCATAAACGAATACCAGAAGATTATAGCCAAGCCCAAAAATTTTCTGCTTTGCATCTTTAAAAGGACAAGAAGATTGAGGCTGTTTTATTGATGTTACTTTAATGTCGGTAGAAATGTCTGTAGATGGTAAATCAATACCACTTGCAGAAGAACCAATTACAACATCGAACTTATCCTGTAATTGCTTTTGAAATTTCTGTTCTATTAGGGTTCCAACTGCTTTGCCGTCGGTAACGCCAAAAAGTTCCTTGTGTTGAAATTTTGATTGTTCAATGCAAAAATACTGAGCTTCCTCAATTAATTTTAGTATCGTTAATTTTGGTTTCATTCCGTCGGTTGTAAGTAGTCGGTTATAAATTGAATCACAGAATTCGCTCAAATTATTTTCCCGCACATTCGATGTCGCTTTAGCCTTTTGCCAGACTATTCAGTTCGCAGAGCTCCAACCAGGCGGGCGACGGTTTCAATCTTATGCCTGTTCATGTAATCTTCAATGCCATCCACAATTTTTATTGAAACGCAAGGATCAATAAAATTGGCGGTTCCAACCTGAATAGCTGAAGCGCCTGCCAGTATAAATTCGATAGCGTCGGCGGCATTCATAATACCGCCCAAACCGATGATGGGAATTTTTACTGCGTTATGAACCTGCCACACCATTCTCAGCGCCACCGGTTTGATTGCCGGACCCGACAACCCGCCGGTGATAGTAGAAAGTACAGGCTGGCGACGCTCCGAATCAATTGCCATGCCTAACAGAGTATTTATCATTGTTATCACATCAGCGCCGCCGTCAACAACTGCCTTGGCGAGATCGGTAATGCTCGTAACGTTGGGCGAGAGCTTTACCATCAGGATTTTTTTATAAACTTTCCTCACCGCTGCGGTTACTTCGGTCGCCATTGAAGGAATAGTTCCAAATGCCATGCCGCCCAGCTTTACGTTGGGACATGAGATGTTTAATTCAATAGCGGGGATTTTTTCCAACTCGTTTATCCGTTGGGCAACCTCAACATACTCTTCAACAGTGGAGCCGGAAACGTTGACGATAATATGAGTGTCGAAATTTCTTATCCTTGGATAAATTTCCCTGCAGAAATGGTCAACGCCCTTATTCTGAAGTCCCACCGAATTTAACATTCCCGACGAAGTTTCTGCCATCCGCGGATAGGCGTTGCCTTCGCGGTTTTTCCCGGTGACAGCCTTTACGAAAATAGCTCCCAAACGGGCAAGGTCAATAAAATCGCGAAACTCATCGCCATAACCAAAAGTTCCCGAAGCAGTGGAGACGGGGTTTTTGAAAAGAAGTCCAGCTATGTTTATGGAGAGATCAGGCATTGGTTAAATGAGTAATAGTATAATGGATTTGATTTTTAATTCTAATTAGCTCCATTTCAGTCGGTTGATATTAAAAACCGGACCTTCCACGCAAACTCGTTCATTGCCGTTTACGGTTGGCGTTATACAGCAAAGGCATACGCCAAATCCACATGCCATGGTATTTTCGAGTGAAACTTCGCAACTGATTTCACGTTTTCTGGCAATTTCTGCCACTGCTTTCATCATGGCGAGTGGTCCGCAGCAAAAGATTTTTTTAAATGACAATTTTTCAGAATTGAATACGGAGTGGTTTACCACCAGCCCTTTTTCGCCTTCGCTGCCATCATCGGTAGTTATCAGAACATTCCCATATTTTGAATAGGTTTCAATTTCCGAAACTTCTTCACGCGTACGGAAACCGAGCAGAATAGTTGGATGAATCTGCCGCTGGCTGAGGAACTGCGCGAGAAAAAGCAGCGGCGCAACTCCACATCCGCCACCCACAAGCAGCACATCTTTGGTGTTGGGAATGGAAAAAGAATTGCCGAGAGGATAGATCAGGTTTAAGGCGTCGCCTTCCTTTAACCGGCTGAGACGACGGGTTCCTTCGCCTTTGATCTGGATAAGCAGTTTAAGCGTATTTTTACCGTAATCAACAGAATGGATTGAAAATGGTCGTCGGAGAAAGGTGGCTGGAGAGTTTTCAACCAGCGCCTGGGCAAATTGTCCGGGAAGTATCAGGGATAATTTCTCAGGAGGGAGAAGTTCAAGCAGGAAATGGCGTTTATTTAACCGTTGATAATTTACAACCTTCAAATCGTGAATAAACTTCTTTAACTCCATCGTAACAACTTTATTAAAGATTTGGCTGGCGGGAAATTTCCAGGTTAATCGTTGCCGCTTGTTTCAGATTTTTCAGTTGATCCATCAGTTTCTTCCTCCGATTGGGATGGCTTAACTTCTTCCGAAAAATTAGATTCTTCAATCGCCACAGCGCCTTCCACCGGAACTGAGACTTCACCATCATTGGCTTCATCTGAAAAATCGAGGAGTTGATGTTCAATAAGCAGGTTGTACCAGCTCACCATCTTTTTCATTGCCGAAACATGAACGCGCGCCTGATCATATTCAGGTACCATCTCGAGAAAGAATTTTTTCATCGCTGCGTCATCAGATTTGATTTCGGGAGCCCGATTTGCCTCAAGTTTTTCATAGAAGGCTTTGAAAACATCTTTCAGCGGGATGTCATCGCCGGTAGTAAAAACACTAATCTCCTCAAGCGAGCTGATCTTTTCATTTCCGAAAGCGGGACAGCGTTTGGAATCAATCAGTGATTCGACAATTACAGTTTTTTTTCCCTGGGAAACTACTTTAAATAATCCGCTTTTTCCTGTAATCGCTAAGATCTTACTTAAATCCATGTTCTTATAGTTTTCTGCAAAAATAACCAAATTTTGCGTTAAGCGTAAATTGACGAGGGAAATAATATTTCGCATAGTAAAGGATATACAAAACCTCTCTTTTTAAAGGCGGTAATTCATGCAAATATAATTTCTACTTTTGCCGCGCTCTATTTTCAACAATGGTTTCCCGACAGTTTTTCAGTTTGCTTTTCTTTGCTATTATTCTTCCCTTATGCATTAAGGCGCAACAGCCGTTGCTTTCTGTAAAAAAAACTTTAAGATATTCAGTGAAATATCATCGTGCCGGGGCTAATACTTTCATCCCTGGCAACACTATCCTTCGCGAAATATCCAAAATTGCAGTGAAAGAGCCATGGCTGGTTAAGATTGATATAGCTTTCGATCTGAATTTGTCCATAAACAGGGTTGGAGGAAATGACAGCTTGTCAATTCGTTCGGAGAACATTCATATTAATGGCGATACTATTTACAGAGGATTTGGCTTGGGCGATGTTATTTGTCCCTCCCGGATTAACCTGATGTTGAAATGGGCAAACAGAGAGGATACAACCGGATTTTCGGAGCAGGAATTGAGGAATTTGAATTTTGGTTTCAGCGATACTACTCTTTGCTCAATTCCGGTTTCACGTTTTGACCCGGAAGTTGACACGCTGCTGATTTCAGGTTTTGAACTGTTTTATGATTCGCTGGCGCTTATATCTTTTAACTCACGCCTCGCTCTAATTCACAATTATCATGCTTCGCTTGCAATTATTGATTCTCTGAGATTACTAATTGACGAGGTTAATATTCACGCCCCTTCGGCGCTACCTGTAAATTATTTCAGAATTTCAGAAATAACCAAAGCGCTTCAGAGGATAAACGCTATTGAATTTCAGGGAAATTTACTCACTCTTGGCAACGATCCCGAAGGATTGATTGCACATTACCGCGACATTTACCGCGCCGACCGAACCATTACTTACGATTTCCTTGATGAGCTCGGCAAGCCCCAGGCATTATCCTGGGATGGAAATACCGACAAACTGGCAGATTTTTATACCGGAAGAATACTTTCCTGGATCAACCGTTCGCAGTTAATGGATAACCTTCAAGGCTCAATTTACCGTGATTTTCTGGAGCGCTATTTCGATGAGTCCCCTATCCCGGAGGAAGAAAATGTAACCCGAAAGATGTTGCAAAAGATGTTTCCTGATGCAAAATCAGATACGCTTGAAGGTTATTTCGCAAGGAGCATTTACAATTCGTTACAGGATAATGCCAGCTCTCTCGTTTCTGTCAACCGTTTTACCGACGCCTTTACGCTTATGGAGTTCGCCCGCTTGTTTGCAAGCAGGGAGCCTGCGCTGAAAGGGTTTCTACCTAATGAGGAGCTTCAGGGTATCGCCGCGGAAGGTATATATAACTCTTTTACAGGAGTTGCAGAAGGTTGCATCAAAACCGGCAAATTCGCAATGGCAGATAATTACCTCGCCAAAGCCGAAGTTTATGCCAGGTCTAATGCCCGGTGGGTAAAGTCGGATACTATGTACCGCGCAGTTTTCAGTAAACTTTTTTTCATCCGGAATACAGATTGCGACCGTTTATTGGAGGATAAGAGATTCAATGAGGCAATGGATTGCTACCTCGCATTTGAAAACATTTATTCTGCAAGCAACCTTGCTGCGATTCGAGAAAGGTTGGAGGAGAAGAAAAACCTTGTGAGGATGGGACTATATTCCGAAACTACCAAATTAACTGAAGCGGCGCTGAGGGCGAAAAAAGCCGACACAGCGCTTTTCTATGATGAACGGGCGTTGGCTTTACGAAAAGCAATCGGAAGCGCTGCCGCTGTGTTTCGCGCACAGGATTCGCTCGCGCCTGAAATGGCGAAACTCCGGTATGAAAGAATCATTGCTTCAGGTTCTGTTGCGCTGGAAAAGAGGCAATTCACCTTATCGTTAGGTCAGTTCAGAGAAGCCAGACTATTGTCGCAACAATTTAAAATCAATCCCGCAGCCGATTTTGATTCGTTGTATCACCGCGCCATAAAGCACTATTTATTGATACAGTTGAGTGTTTCGCAGAAAAAAATCTGGGCTAATCTCTTCGATTCCGCTCAGATTGCCTTAGAAAAAACGCGAACAGAGGCGGCTGAAAACGGACTTTCCGGCGATCTGGATTTGATTCAGGCGATGGATAAATTCAAAGAAAAGATCAGAGACCAGCAATGCCGTAACCTTCAGGATTCTATTGATCTGCAAATCATCCGCGCCGATCGGGCTACAGCGCTAAAGAATTATCTGAACGTTACCCGCTATTACCAGGAGGCATTGGAATTTATTGTTTCAAATCAGGATTGCCATGCTGATGAAAAACCTTTAAATGACAGTCTTTCAAAATATGAAACAGCTTCCCGCTATCAGAAGAATTTCAACGAAGTTAATGCGAGGATTTCGATTGGAGATTATCCGGGAGCTATCAATTTGCTGGTAGAAAACCAGGAGTTATTCAGAACTGCCAACTTGTTGCGTTTTGGATTGCGCCAGGTTGAGTTTTATGAATTTATTTTCAGCAAAAACAATCCTTATCTGACTGAAGCCGCTGCCTCGTTCCTGAATAAAAACGGGCAAATAAGAGAGGCGTTCCGGTTTCTTTTATTGCTCATGGATCAGGCGGTACCAGCAAAACAGGTAAAACTTCTACAGGAAAACCTCGGCGTTGCTCTTGCCAAAGCCGATCAAACAGAAAACCCGGATGAAAGTACAGTGACGGCTTTGCTTGGATACAAAGTAGCTAAGGATTGGTTCAGCGCTTTCAGAGTATCATATTCCGCTGAAAGAGAGATGTTGAAGAAGTCGGTGAAAGCTGGATTGAAATGAACAATGAAAACCGTTTTTGTTACCAAAACAAAATAAAGTTCGCAATGGAGCAAAGCCGCTTATGAAAAGGTTTCAACCTGACTGAAAGTGAAAAGGAATAAGATAATGTTGATTGCAAAATATCTATTTTTGGCTAATTTTTCTATCAGATTTATTATGGCAACACTACAGAAAACAATTTATTAGCACATTTGAAATGCGTGACTTTACTTTGGATAGTTATCAATTGTTATTAAAATCTTTTCAAAATTCCGGATATGAATTTTTCGATCTGGCTGGGTTTGTTGCAAACTCTTCACAAAAAGCAATTTTTTTAAGACATGATATTGACTTGTACACCAATCGGGTTGAAAAATTTGCGAAGTTGGAAAAAAGTATGGGATTGAAGTCAACATATTATTTCCGCACACCGTATAAACCGGCGCATCGAAAAATCATCGCTACAGTTGTTCAATACCATCACAACATTGGATATCACTACAACGATCTTGCAGAACACTGCGGAAATATGCCATTGGCAATTAAAAGTTTTTTGAATACACTTTCCGATTTGCGTACATTAGGCGAAGTAAAAAGTATATGTATGCATGGAAATGCCCGATCGTCAATTAACAATCTTGACCTGATAAATGGTCTCGATTTCGGGGAATTGGGCTTAACCGGCGATCCATACAAAATAATCAATCATGATAAAGCTCTTTACCTTTCCGACTCCAGCCGATGCTGGAATTGCAGCAAATACAGTAGATGGGACAGGGTGCGGTCTGAATTTAACTATCATCCGAGTTCTACCTTTAACATTATTGCAGATTTAAAGAAGGGGAATCTCCCCGAGCAATTGCATATTTGCATACATCCCCAGCATTATCATGACCATAAGCTGAGATGGGCGGCATATCTCCTTGAACGATTTATCAAAAACCGGGTCAAAACACTTTACATCAAACGGAACTATGCATGAGGCTCCTTACATACGACTTGTAGCCGCTCCTTTTTCGAAGGATGAAGAAGCGAAATGGTCGGAGTTTATACATCAGCAACCAAATGGGAATTTTTTTCAATCTCCGGGTTTTGTATCGCTGTATAAAGATTGCAGGAATTATCAACCGTTGATTCTTTTTGCCGAAAATTCTAATGGAGAGCTTACAGGAGTTTTGATCGCCATCATGATAACAGATCAATTTTATGGCATTCCTTTTCCGCGCATTTTGATTCAGGGCGGACCGGTAATAGCAAAATCACTGCCAAACCATTCAGAAGTACTTCGGGCATTGCTGAAGTTCCTGAAGCTCCGTATTCCACGAAAAACAGTGTTTCTGGAAATCAGAAATCTCCATCAGTGGGGTGAAGAGGCTGCCATTTTTCAAGAACTTGGCTTTGTTTGGCACGATCATTTAAACGACATTGTGCCGATTCATTTAAAAAATCAGGTCATTTCTTCTATTAAGCCTACAAAGCAGCGACAAATTCGTCGCGGGTTGGAAAATGGAGCCATTATCAGGCCAGCGGCATCCGTTGGCGAAGTAGAAGATTTTTTTCGCCTTCTCAGCGATCTGTATAAAAAAACGATACGCAAACCCATTCCTCCACTTAAATTTTTTATCAACTTTTTTCAGCAAATGCAACCTGAAAACAAGGGCGTCATTTTAATTATAAGCTACAAGGAACAAGTGATCGGGGGAATGGTGTGTCCGTTTTCCGGGCGTCATACAGTTCACGAATGGTATATATGCAGTGTGCATGACAAGCTGAAACATCTTTACCCGGGGGTACTTGCAACATGGGCGGGTATTGATTTTGCCATCGTGAACAAATTCCATTATTTTGATTTCATGGGCATCGGCAGCCCTCAGAAACCTTATGGCGTGCGTACTTTCAAAACCAAATTTGGCGGTGAAATCATTAATTTCGGACGATGGCAATTGATTCACAATAAATTTCGGTATAACCTTGGTGTATTTGGCTACAACCTCCTCAAAATACGCATCAAATTTGCACTGCTTCTTGATTTTTTCGCTCTATCAATATAATCCATGAGTCTGATCCGAAAAACTGATAGTCGCTATTTTACATGCTCCACGCCGACAACCCCTTATCTGTAAACTCATATCTCTTAGCCTGGCCTCCAAATTTCTGCAACGCTTCCATCACCTTAAAACGATTGTTGCCAGGACAATAAAAAAAGATAAAGCCGCCTCCGCCGGCGCCGGAAATTTTGCCGCCTGTGGCGCCTGCTTTTATTGCTGCCTCATATATTTCGTCAATGAATGGGTTGCTAACCCCTTCTGCAAGATTCTTTTTAAATCTCCATCCAAAATCAAGTATTTCGCCAATTTTATCCAGCTCGCCTCTGAGCAATGCCTCCTTCATCATAAATGCCTGTTCTTTTAGTTTATGCATGGCTTCGAGCGATTTCTCGTTTTTGGCTAACACATTTTTTGTTTGCCTCTCAATAATGGCAGATGAAAGCCTGCTGGTGGCTGTATGGTATAGAACAAGATTGTGCGCCAGTTCATCAAGATATTTATCACGGATTCGAAGCGGGTTAACTATAACTTTATCATCCTTGTAAAACTCCATAAAATTGACGCCGCCGAAAGTTGCTGCATACTGATCCTGCTTACCGCCCGCCATTTTCAAATCATTCCGCTCAATTCGATATGCAAGATGAGCAATATCATACTCGCCCAGCGGAATGTTGAGCCATTCGGCAAAAGCGCCCAGAATTGCCACTACGAGTGTGGAAGAGGTTCCAAGACCCGACCCCGGCGGGGCGTCAACGTAAGTGGAGAGTTCAAATGAAAGCGGTTTCCCGGAAAAATCGCGAACGATGCTGTTGTAAATTCCTTTATGCAAATCCAGATTCCCGTCAATTTCCAATTTTGGCATAGAATGAAGAGTATAAAACTCTCTTTTATCCATGGAATTAAGGACAATCTTTCCATCGTTCCGGGGCTGAATTGAGGCATAAGCATACATACTGATGGTGGCGTTGAGAATGGCGCCGCCATATATTTCCGAAAATGGCGCAACATCGGTGCCGCCGCCGGCAAGACCAAGCCGCAACGGCGCTTTACTACGAATTATCATAAGTTCTGTTTGAAAGTAACGGTAAAATGAACTGATAGCAAAATTACCGGATTACAAGTTTGTCCAACCTGAAAATCCCATCTATTTCAGTGCGGATAAAATAGAAACCAGCAGGGATTCCTGACAAGTCTAAGGAAATACTGATTTCATTGGATGGTAAGTCATATAACCATTTTCCGGCAAGGGACATTTGAGTTGTAAACAATTCGATAGCGGCGTATTTACCGGAATGGCTTTTCAGGTGGATTATGGTTTTATCAGTTGCCGGATTCGGATATATCTGTAAGCCAAAGCTCCCTGGATGATTGACAACACCGGTTTCAATTACCTTCACTGAATCGCAAAAACTTTCTTCTGCGCAGCCATTCACAACCATTTCGCACACATAGTAGGTCCCAGGTTTATTAAAGTAATGCTCAGGATTCCGGAGATCAGAATAAAAACCATCGCCGAAATCCCAGAACCAGGAAAGCGGTTGATAGGAGGAATCGGCAAATTTTATCATATTTCCTTCCGAAATGTAGGCAAACGCAGGCTTCGGAGAATTGCAAACCTTTATTGTTTTACAAACCGTATCTGATCCGCAGGAATCTTCAACAGTCAGACAAACCTCATAGATACCTTGTTGAGCGTAGGAATGCATAGGATTCTGAAGATTGGAAAAATAGCCGTCGCCGAAATCCCAGAACCAGGAATCTGCATGGCTCGACGAGTCGGTAAATGATACAAGCGGAATCTGAACTTTGGAACCGAATGCCGCCACAGGCGAATCACAATCTATATACTTCATTACAAGTTTCGGTCGTCTTGATGGATCTGAAAATTCGCTCGACGTAAGAAAAACTCCGCAATACTCAATTTCAGTGACCATTCGGTGCATAAACCCAAAATTTGTTTGTGGATGTTTTACCCACTCCGCAACAAATGCAGTAATGTCAACATCTTTAACATCTGAAGTTTCAGTTTGTGTTTTTGGGATAAAAACCGCCCCGGCATATATTGTTGTTGGACAGTTTGACCAGGTGACTGTCATTTCGTTCCAATCTTCTGTAATTTTTTCAAGATAACTTTCATTTTCCCCGGATTGAAACCCAAACCCAACTCCCGGATTATAGTAAAATGTTAATCTTGCTTCCACAATCTTTGCATCCGGTGGAATTTGTGAAAGGTCAAACCGGATAGCTGATCGCCCAATTCCAAATTCCCCATCGTAAGTCCATGCGCTTGCATATAATCCGGTGGCATCGCCCCAATTGTAATCAGGGAAAACGCTGTTAATTAAAGCATCTTTTCCATCTTCGGGACCAGGTTGAATAACCAAAACAGTCTGACCCGAAAAAGATGGGGCTAAAAGAAACAAAATGGCGGAAAATATCAGAATTTTTTTCATTTCAGATCATTTTTGAGAACCCTGATAAATATTTTATCCAAGCAGATTATCAATGGCATTTATCATTGTGGTCCAGGAATACTTCATTTTCTCATCAGCGGCATTTAATGAAAATTCCGTCTCCTTTTTCTCGATATAAAACCGGATGATTGCCGATGCAATTTCAGCAGGCTCAGGATTGACCACATAACCAACTTTGCCATGAGGTACAAACTCAGCCAATCCCCCAACATCAGTAATGATCATAGGTTTGTTGAAGTGATAGGCGATTTGGGTCACGCCGCTTTGTGTAGCGCTTTTATATGGCTGGACGACAAGATCGGAGGCGCAGAAATAGTTGAGCACTTTGCTGTCGGGGATGAAATCATTGCTCATAATCACCTGATCTTCCAAATGATGCTGTTTAATCAATGCCAGGTACGGAGTCGGATCGCAGTAAAACTCACCGGCAACCAACAATTTTATCTTCATTTCACGGAACCTTCCGTCAGCAAAAGCCTTGATCAACAAATCCAGTCCTTTATAATCGCGGATGAAGCCAAAGAAGAGCGCATACCGGTAATCCGGGTCCAGTTTCAGCCGGTCCAGAGCTTCGGCTTTTGATATCGGCTCCCCGAAATTATCATAAAGTGGGTGCGGACAATATTGCTTTGGTTTCCGAGGATCGAATGATTCAAGATCAGTTAGAACAGATCGCGACATTGCAACGCAACCATCCACCGAGTTTATCCAGTATCCGGAAAGCAACCGGTCGCCGAGCCGTTTTTCGTGCGGGATAAGATTATCAATGATGGTGATGATCCTGGAATGTTTATTGCCTTTGATTATCCTGCAAATAGTTCCGAAACATGGCGCCATAAACGGCATCCAGAATTTCACGATTACCAGGTCTGGTTTCTGTTTTTTCAATTCCAATCCAATTCTAATCCAATTCACTGGATTAATGCTGTTTACCTTAACGAAAATAGGAATGTCAGCAGGAGCGGGTTCAGATGAATATTGGGTTTTGCCGGGAAAGAAAAGCGAAGGATACTGAAGCGTGAAGGTGTAAATCGAGGCGTCATCCCCCATATTGCGATATTCGCGAATGAGCCGCTCATTAAATGTGGCGAGGCCGCCACGTAATGGATATGCTGAACCGATCAGTACAATTTTTCTTCGGGCTTTCATTTCAGTCCCAGTTTCTCTTCAATGAGGTAGTGGTTCCTGTCGGATGAGTTTCGCGAGATCAGTTCGCCGAGGAATCCGGCTACAAAAAGCTGGGTTCCAACCACCATAGCCAACAACCCGAAATAGAACAAAGGCCGCTCGGTCATCTTAACAGCGAGGTTAAAAAACTTTTCATAAGTGAGATAACCTGCAATAATGAATCCGGCTAAAAAAATAAGGCTGCCCCAAAGACCAAAAAAGTGCATCGGGCGTTTTCCGAAACGCGAAGTAAAGGTGATGGTGACCAAATCGAGATAACCCTTATAAAATCTGTCGAGGCCATATTTTGTTTTACCGAATTTCCGTTTCTGATGAATAACAACTTTTTCTCCGATTTTAGTAAACCCGGCCCATTTGGCAAGGAATGGGATGTAACGATGCATCTCTCCGTAAACTTCGATACTTTTCACCACAGCATTTCTGTAGGCTTTCAATCCACAGTTGAAATCATGCAACATAATGCCCGACATCCGGCGCGCCGACCAGTTATAAAACTTTGTGGGGATGGTTTTGGAAATTGGATCGTGGCGCTTTTTCTTCCACCCAGAAACAATGTCAAAACCTTGTTCCATGACCATGCGGTACATCTCAGGCAGTTCATCGGGGCTATCCTGAAGATCTGCATCCATGGTAAAAACGACATCGCCGGAGGCAGCGCTGAATCCGACATTAAGCGCGGCGGCTTTTCCGTAATTTCTGCGGAATTTGATCGCCTTTATGGATTTATTGTTTTTCTGAAGGTTTTCGATAATTTCCCAGGAATGATCTTTGCTTCCGTCATCCACGAAAATGATTTCATAACTCAGGCTATTCGCCAGCATTACCCGGTGAACCCAGGAAGCCAGCTCAGGCAGAGATTCTTCTTCGTTAAGTAAAGGTACTATAACAGAAATATCCATGATGCGAGACTACATAGCAGAATTCAGGGAGGGATCTTCCTTTTTCAGAAAGATGGCAAGAATCAAACCGAGAATGGCTGAAGCGCCAGCATACATAAATACGCTCCCTAACGCCATAAATGGAGGAGATACGAATTTAGCAGTTATTTCAACCGCTTGTTCCACCTGCTCATCGGTCATTTCTGGTCTTTTTTCAAGTAAACTCGCACGGGTCTGATCAAGTATTTCATTGATAAATCCGGGATGAATGTACTTCGCAAAAACAAATGTGAAGATTGAAGCGAGTAATCCGGCAAACAATCCTATCCAGAAACAGGATACGAAAGCTTTCCCATAAGTAAGAAAGCCGTTTGAATGTTTTTTTCTGAAATCAAGGGTTCCCAAGATTAATCCAGCGCACAGGATCAAGTAGCTAATCCAGGATACTGATTTATTCATGTGTAAATCCATAAGAAACAGAAGGAGAGAAAATACAATTATGGCAGCTCCAACGATCATACCATAATAAATGCCATTCGACAAGGCGGAACGAGGTTTTTCTTCCATGTTTTCAAATTTTTAAGTTTGTAAGAGGACAAACATACAAAAAAAACACCTGCGTTGTTGACAGAGACTTGAATATTTGTACTTTTGTCGTCGGGTAAGTCTTATACGACCAGCTCCTGTTTAACTCCCCCAGGTTTGGAAGAAAGCAAGGGTACAATGGTTGAGCGGTGCGATATAAGGGGCTTACCCTTTTTTTTTAGCTGGTAAGCTGGTAAGCTGGTAAGCTGGTAAGCTGGTAAGCTGGTAAGCTGGT
>JBAXRP010000036.1:0-25045 GCA_037131145.1 Bacteroidota bacterium | reverse complement strand
TTAGTCCAGACCTATGAAAAAACTCATCCTCATCACCGGCGCAACTTCCGGATTCGGCAAGGCAATCGCACGGAAATTTGCAGAGAACGGCCACGACCTGATCATTACCGGTCGCCGGAAGGTTTTGCTCAACGATGTTGCCAAAGATTTGATAACGACCTTTAATGTTGAAGTACTTCCTCTTTGCTTTGATGTTCGTAAATTAACGGAAGTTGAAGCCGCTATCAATTCATTATCCGGAAAATGGCTGAATATTGACGTGCTTGTGAACAATGCCGGCCTTGCCTCCGGCCTGCATCCGATCCATGAAGGGGTGATTGATGACTGGGAAAGGATGATTGACACCAATGTCAAGGGTTTGCTATATATGACACGGTTAGTGGCGCCGATGATGGTGGCAAGGAAACAAGGGCATATAATCAACATGGGTTCTGTCGCCGGCAAGGAGGCTTACCCGATGGGCAATGTTTACTGCGGGTCAAAGTATGCCGTTGATGGCATTACAAAAAGTACCCGGATTGATCTTTTGTCCCACAATATTAAAGTAACCCAGATCGCCCCTGGCGCTGCCGATACTGAATTTTCCCTGGTAAGGTTCAAAGGTGATAAGGATCGTGCCGACAACGTTTACAAAGGATTCACACCGCTTTCAGCCGAAGATGTTGCGGATGTTGTTTATTACGTTACAACGCTTCCCGCGCATGTCAATATCAACGATCTGGTTTTGATGCCAACGGCGCAGGCGAGTGCGGTGAATTTTTATAAACAGTAAGGTGGTAAAACGGTAAAGTGGTAAAACGGTAAAGTGGTAAAGTGGCAAAACGGTAAAGTCGTAAATCACATTCCCTCGCCTATCTCCGCCAACCTCCTCACCGTCGCCCAATTCCTGGTGGTGGCAGTAACTTTCAGTTTTGATTCGAAAAATTTATTGGATAGCTTGGTGTTGCCATAGCTGACGGGACAGTAGAGATACACGTCATTTTCTATGATGGTAAAACGATCGGGAGAAAAGTCATGGGCAACAATTTTTTCAACATTGGATTCCAGTGGAAGTTCAGACAGAAATGTTACATGAAGTTTCTCCTGGTCGATATCCGGCATTTGCAGGAAAGGATTACGGGAAATGGTCAGTTTCATCTGTTCAAGGGTACGGACGATCACCGGAACCTCAAATCCGTATTGACCCAGGATTTGTTTTTCGATGATCTGAGCAATTTCCGGGGAGGTTAAGCCGATGCCGGAACTGAAAACTACATTTCCGCTTTGAATGTAGGTGGCTACATTAGAAAAGCCCAGATTTTCATAAATTGCCTTGAGGTCGGCCATCAATATTTTCCGTTGACCACTGACGTTAATTCCACGTAAAATCGAAATATAGGTTGTCATTTTTGTCGATTCGCTTGTTGTTAAGGGCAGTTACTGGCTGAACTTTGCAAAATTTAATCAAGGTCATTTGGTTTATTCTCCTCAGTGTCCTGACCTTTGGTTTCGATAATCAAATTTTATCCGAATTTATCTTTTCTAATGAAATCCGGAACTTGATAATCAGCTTGTCAATCTTCTTCATTTAATTTAGCTCTACTTTTCTTAATAATTTCCTGCTGAAATCACTTACAGCGTCCAAAGATGAAATCATCTCGCCGCCTGTGTTCGAAAGCCTTGCTAAATCGGGTCTTGGCATGGTGGTTTGGTCGGCAAATATTAGAAGGGAATCAAAATTGGCATTTGCCCTCAATAATCGTTCTAATACTATGGTGGTTAATCGTGCTTTATCTTTATTCGGTATCCCAAATACAAACAAAGGTGAATGTTTACCTTCAATACAATAATCAATTGGATAATCTTTTGCATTCTCTATTTCTTCATATATATAATCTTTTTTGATTTTATCTTCCGGAATAATTTTAAACATGTTTTCCTGCAAGTCTTCATAAAACGTTGACTCGGCACGGGCCCTGTTCAGAAATTGTAAATCATTCAATTTGGTAATGGCTTGCCCAAGTCGGAAAAGGTTCAGAATTAAACCATCAATATTTGTATCGATCGAAAATTCACCATTCTCTTCTTTTACAAAGGTTTCGGCAAGTATTTGATTTAAAATATTGCCCCTTGTTCCTTCCCTGAATTTCGATGTGTCGTTCTCGTAGCTTAAATGCATCAAGGTATGCCCCATGTCTGAAAGTTTCAGGTTTCCTCCAGGCAACTCTTTGATATAGATTTGATAAGGGTCTCCATCGGGAAAGAAAAAGGGAGTTTCTACACGGATCAGATTATTGTTTTTTTCAAAAAGTCTGATTTCCGCACATAGCATCTGGCAGAGATTTTCCTGTAATTTATTTATATCTAAGTTCATGATTAAAACAATTTGGGTAAGTCCTGTTCGGTTTGCAATCCTGTAATATGGCAATCGTGCACCAAACAATGCAAAGCGCCTTTTAGCGAATAATATTGATCAGTTTTAACAGCAAATCCTTCCGGTTTTCTATTGGCGACAATATAACGTTCGGTGGCTTTATGTATATGGCATGAATACCCAAGAGTCTCATTTTCTATATGGTTTGGATGATTGTGGCTCGAACCATTGTATCTGCATAAAGTCAACGTTTCGCCATTGGCAGCAACCCAGCTTAACCCGCACGAAAAATCATCTTCCATTCCCTCCAGTTTGTTTTGTCGGGTATATAGTTCAAAACGGTACTTATCGTCACTTATACAAACAACTGAATAATTTATTTGTTCGTGACATTCTTTCAATTTAGCGCGCGTATTCGCATTCGCAACCCTTTTCGGAAGGCTTAATAATTCTTCAACTTTTGCGTCCGTTATTGATTCAAAAGCCATATATCGGGTTTTTAGAGTCTGATTATTTTCAATTAATGCACTAAGGTAACAAAAAAGAATAACGTATTACTTTACGTGCCTCATTGATTTGTGTGCCAAATGTTTCTCACAGATTGCCGCAAATTTTGGCGCAGATAACGCAGAAAAAATTAATCCGGAATTTGCGTTTATCTGCCTGTTTATCTGTCTGTTCTGCGAGAAATATTGTTACCTTGAGGTTTCCCATATTCTTAAGAGAGCCGCTCAGCGATTACCAGCATTTCAAAATCTTCGGTTGTCAGTTTATCACCACGGCTAAATGAGCCCAGCTTTGCGCCGAAGATCTCAATTTTACTGAAACCTGCCGTTTTCAACAACCAGGTAATTTCTGAAGGAACATAATATCTTTCGTTGCATTGAAGACTCTTCTTGTTTCCGCTATCATCCACGACTTCGGTGATGTTGTGGTCCCGAAATGTCATAAGATCAAAAGAGTTCTGGTCATACACGGCATTTCCGGTTCCGGAAGCCCGGGCAAGGAACTCCTTCACCGAATGGAACAGCGGAAAAAGACCATTCAGGGTGGTGAAGATCAGTTTACCGCCCGGCTTCAATGACCTGCCTGCTTTTACCAGTATCTCATGGTTCATTTCATCGGTTTCCATCAAAGGAAATGAACCTTCACACAGCATGATTGCCACATCGAACTCTTCTTCAAAAGGCAGATTTCTGGCATCCTGCTTTTGAAATATAATGTTCAGATTTTGCATTGCCGCCTTTTCCCTGGCTTTTTCAAGCTGGGAATCGGAAAGGTCTATCCCGGTAACATTATATCCCCGTTTAGATAGTTCAATTGAATGACGTCCGGTTCCGCAACCGATGTCGAGAATTTTCAATGACCGGTTTTTGCAAATCTCCTCCTCAATGAAGTTGCATTCGCCTATCGTTCCCTGGGTGAAAACCTCACGGTCATACTGAACCCCATAGTTCTCAAATAATTCTTCGTACCATTGATTCATAACAGAATTTTTCTATTATTGCCAAATCCAGCCATCACGCAATAATTCAGGGAATTACTAAATTTAGCCAGGTCAAAGATACACGAAAACAATCTATTTTCAATTATAAGATTTTGAAAATGCATAAAAACGCAACATAGTACAGATATTCACCGTCTTGGTGGAGATAATCCTTCAAGACAGTATTATTGCAGAAAAGTTGCATAATAAGGACAGCACATCGGGTAAATAGTGTCACAATTCCTGACCCTACGCCAAACTAATTTGACGCCAATTATTGAACAAACCGGGAAGGTATTGGGAGAAATTGTCTCTTTTACCAAAACAGGATCAAACCGCACATTGTAAAAAATTCCAAGCCCCAAATTACAGGTTTCAAATCTCGCAGTATTGTTTGATAGTCCGCTGGCGATAAATTAGCGAGTATTTTTTCGTCTAAAGCGGAATTACGTAATTCAAACCAATGTTGATACCGCCATAAAGGTTGTGGGACGGATTGTAATTATTTGTATGATCGGGAATGCGCCAGTCGGTAGCATTAATATCCATTAAACCATAAGCCATGGTGAGCCCGACATTGAGAAACAGGCTGGAGCCAAGGGAAATATCAACGCCAAGGTCAATTCTGCCCATTATATCAAGCGAGGTGTAACGGTCGGTAATGGTCTCTTCGCCAACTTTGATGGGCTGTAAGGTGATAGGATTTATAATTGTAAGAGTATCAATTATACCATTTTTATTATATTTCTGATTTGCCGAAAGCAACATGTTGAACTGGGGACCCGCCATGAGATAAAACCTGGCAATTTTTCCTGAAGTCCTGAATTTGAAAAGCAGAGGTATTTGAAGGTAGTTCATACTGACACTCCTGGTGTAGTCGCTCCCCTCATGAGTATCTTTATATTTTTGTCCAAGAACGGCATACCCAACTTCGAGTTTCAGTCCGATATTGTTGTTGAAGTCGAAACCAATGTTCAGGTTTCCGTTTCCGCCAAAGGTTGAAACGTAATCCATTTCAAACGGAAGCCCGTAATTGTTCTGATTGGTAGTCCAGGTACTCAGAAATGAACCGCCAAGCCCGAAATAGACTTGTTTCTGTGAAAAAGCAGTTGATGCAGTTAATAGAATGGCAATGGCAATCATTGATAATGTTTTCTTCATAATTTGTTGGTTTTAGTGTTAATTTGAGAAAAGTCCCAGGATTAAAGTCCGGCGTTAATATTTCATAAGTGTATTTATCAGGAGGTTGGTAACATTTCCAACATTTTCGTTGAAAACCTTCAGCACCTCTTCCCATGTAACAGCCTCCTCATCATGTTTCCACGAATCGTAATCGGTGGAAAGCGCGATAGCTGAGTATGGAATTCCGGCTTCTCTCGCAAGACTTGCCTCTGGAGCTAAGCTCATGTTCACAATGTCGGCGCCGAGAAGTCTGAACATTTTCGATTCGGCGCGCGTGGAAAAGCGGGGACCTTCTATGGTGACAACCGTTCCTGTTGGGTGGAATCTGATTCCGGTTTCACGACAACCGTCAATCAGAATTTGCCGCAGTTCTTCCGAAAATGGGTCGCCCATTGCAGTGTGAGCCATCTTTCCGGCTTCAAACCTGTCGTAAAATGTGCTTATCCGGTGGCGGGTAAAATCTATAAACTGGTCGGGAATAACAACATCGCCACGACCTATCTCTTCCCGCAAACTGCCGCATGCCGTGGTAGCAAATATGTAGCTACATCCCAGTTGCCTGATGGCGTCAATGTTGGCGCGGTTGTTTACCTGAGTTGGAGGGATTGCATGATCGCGCCCATGCCTCGATAGAATATAAACTTCGCAGGAACCGAGAGCGCCGGTGAAGAACGTTGAGCTTGGAGGTCCATAAGGCGTTAGAATCTCCACTTCGTTTACATCTTTGAAAATATTCAGTTTTTCGAGTCCCGAACCACCGATTAGCGCTATTTTGACCATTTTTTGAAATTTTTGGCGAAGGTAGAAAAATATAAGTCATTCCTGATCATTGGTCATTAATTCGCCAGTGTATTCCATGTGGATTTCCGTAACGCATAATTCCGTACTTTTGCGCGCAAATCTGAAACTTCGCATGGCTATAAAATATCTTGGCGAGCATCTTTTTCCCGGCGGGTTCGGGGATTTCTTCGTGTGGCTTGGCTTTGGAACAGCTATCCTCGCAACCGTTTTTTACTGGCTCACATTTTACAGGCGCGACGCCAGAAATCACTTTGTGCGTTTTGCCAGGATTTCGTATCTCATACACGCCTTTTCACTGATGATGGTTGCTTCGGCGCTTTACTATCTTATTTTTAAACATTATTTTGAGTATTCTTACGTATGGCAATATTCTTCAAAGGAATTGCCACTGAAATACATCATCTCCTGTTTCTGGGCGGGACAAGAGGGGAGTTTTCTCGTATGGGCGCTGGCTCAGGCAATCATCGGTTTGGTTTTGATGAAAATTTCCCGCAACTGGGAAACGGCGGTGATGATTATATTCTCCTTGTCTCAGGCTTTTGTAACATCAATGTTGCTGGGAGTCAAAATATTTGGAACCGCCATTGGTTCAAGCCCATTTACTCTTCTGCGGAATACGGTTGATAACCTGGAAGGCACGATATTCGCCCAACCCGACTACCTCCGCATGATTACCGACGGCAAAGGGCTTAATCCACTGCTCGAGAATATCTGGATGACGATCCACCCGCCAATTTTATTTATCGGCTACGCGCTCACCCTTGTTCCATTCGCTTATGCTATCGCTTCATTGCTGAAGAAGGACTATCAGACATGGATCAGTCGCGCTTTTCCATGGACGATCCTTGCTCTTCTTACGCTGGGCGCCGGCATCCTGCTTGGAGGCGCCTGGGCTTATGTTTCGCTCACATTTGGCGGTTTCTGGGCATGGGATCCGGTAGAAAATTCTTCACTGGTTCCCTGGATGACGCTCGTTGCCGGTTTACATTTCATGATCATTTCACGGCGGCAGAACTTTGCCAAATTCGCAACCTACCTTACGCTCACTCTCACTTATGTGCTTGTGCTTTATGCCAGTTTCCTCACGCGAAGCGGCGTGCTTGCAGAAACCTCTGCACATTCATTTGGAGATAGCGGCATGACGACTCAATTATTCGTCTATATGGCAACCTTCCTGATTATGATGGTGGTGATGATTGCCATTCATTTCCGCAGGTTCAATATATCAGGAAGCGATGTCTTGCTCTCCCGTGAGTTCTGGATGTTTATTGGCGCCATTGTGATTGTGCTTGCTGCTTTTCAGATCATCTTTACCACTTCCATCCCTGTCTTCAACAGCCTGTTTCACACTGATACCGCCCCACCTTCCGACGCGATTGGTTTTTATAACCACTGGCAGGCGCCTTATGCTCTGCTTATAGCCGGGTTCATTGCCTTTACACAGTTTTTATTATTTGGAAGTAATCAACCGGCACAGTTTTTACGGAAAGGAGCGATTCCGTTTTTTGCCGCTCTTGCTCTTACCATCCCGCTGGTTGTTCTGGATATTCTCAGAGATATGAACTATATCTTCCTGGTTTTTTTCATTCTTTTTGCTTTACTTGGCTCGCTCTTCAATTTGATTTTTAAAACTTCAAAACCAAGGAATTTACCAGCAATTATTACCCATCTTGGCTTTGTGACTTTTATTCTGGGAGTAGTGCTTACTTTTTCAAATTCCAAAGTAATTTCGAACAATACGTCCGAATTTGATCTCGGCGACAATCAAAAAAATAACGAAAACCTTGTATTGATGCGACATGACACTCTTCGTATGAACGAATATTATGTCACATATGCTAACAACCGCGTAGTGGGAAACACAACACATTACCAGGTTGATTTTCTGACAAACAACAACGGGACTTTCAAAAATTCATTTACCTTATATCCCTCGGTTAATGTTCATCCACAAATGGGCGCTGTGTATAATCCCGATACGCGGCATTTTATAGATCGCGACTTCTACACCTACATCGCAACGGTTTCAAAAACTCCCGATTACATCGTCATCAAGGCAATCATGAATCCATATATAAATATCCTCTGGATTGGCGCGATAATTATGCTTTCCGGTTTTACCTGGGCATTCATACGGCGATCGCGTGGTCGTATGCGTCTGCGAGCCTGATCCCGCGATTTCTATTTCTCTTTGGCTTTGTCTTCCAGCATGGGAACAAATCTGAAAGTCCCATATTCCTTTTTTTCAAATGTGCCGTCGCTGCGTTTGGTAAGGGTTGTCATAATCTGAACATCATCGGCGCCTACCGGAATTACGAGGATTCCTCCGGGTTTCAATTGTTCCAGTAGCGCATCGGGAACGTATGGAGCGGCAGCGGTGACAATCATTTTATCGAACGGGCTAAAAGCCTGCAATCCTTTATATCCGTCGCCGAAAAAGGTTTTTATGGTGGGGTAGCCGATTACGGGAAGAAATTTACTGGTTCGGTCAAACAGGGTTTTCTGTCGTTCAATTGTAAAAACTCTCGCGCCGAGTTCGGCGAGAATGCATGCCTGATATCCCGATCCGGTGCCAATTTCGAGTACCTTTTCATTTTTCTGAATGTTGAGCAACTGCGACTGAAAAGCTACTGTATATGGCTGCGAAATTGTTTGACCCGCTCCGATCGGAAACGGTTTATCCTCATAAGCGGATTCGAGAAATGAAGAGTCAAAGAAATAATGACGCGGCAGTTTTTCAATGGCGGCGAGAACCTGCTGATTGGCGATCCCTTTCAGCCGGATCTGCTGCACTAACTGTTTTCTAAGTCCCTGATGGCGGTAAGTGTCGGGTGGCGGGTTATAGCCCATAAGGTTTGGCGTGTTAAATTTTTCACGAAAATACTAATTTCACACACCGTAAAAATCTACCTTTGCAAAAAAAATCGAAATATGCTGAAAATCGGGGCGCTTGGCGCAGGGCATCTTGGAAAAATTCACCTGAAGTGCATTCAGGAAATTCCTGAATTTGATCTTGTTGGATTCTATGATCCTGATGAAGCAAACGCGATAAAAACCGAACAGGAGTTTGGTATTAAAAAGTGGGGTTCGATAGAGGAATTGATTGACGCCGTTGATGTAGTTGACATTGTAACCCCCACAGTTTCTCATTTCGATTGCGCTTCGCGCTCGCTAAAAAAATGCCGTCACGTTTTCATTGAAAAACCCATTGTTACTACGCTTGATGAAGCGCGCGAACTTATTAAAATCGCAGGCGAAGCCAACGTGAAGGTACAGGTGGGGCATGTTGAACGATTCAATCCAGCCTTCCTCGCCGCTGAATCGCTGTTCGATCGTCCTATGTTTATCGAAAGTCACCGCCTCGCTCAGTTTAATCCGCGTGGAACCGATGTTCCGGTTATCCTTGATTTGATGATTCACGATATCGACATCGTGCTGAGCGTGGTAAGAAGTAATATCCGCAGAATTAGCGCAAGCGGTGTTTCCGTGGTAAGCGATACGCCCGATATTGCCAATGCCCGCATTGAATTCGACAATGGTTGTGTTGCAAACCTTACTGCCAGCCGTATCTCGCTCAAAAATATGCGTAAAAGTCGCTTCTTTCAACGCGACGCCTATATTTCAGTTGATTTTCTGAAAAAAGAGCTTGAGGTTGTAAAGATCACCGATGTAAATTCGGATACCCTTCCATTGGGATTTATACTCGATCTTGGCGAAGGAAAGGGGAAGAAACAGATCAATTTTGATAAACCGGAAGTGAAACCAATAAACGCAATCAAAGCCGAACTGGAGAGCTTTTATTCTGCTATTATCAATAATACAGCGCCGCCGGTTACTATCAACGATGGCTACAGCGCATTGGAATTGGCTTATAAAATCATCGAAAAAATCAATCAGGCTACAAACGGCATTCTCTGAAAAAGTGTTGATCCTTTTGTTCATTACTTTTGTTTTGAAAAAAACAATAACGGTAAAAATAGACCGTTAGCCTTTACATGATACCGTGATTTTACCATTCTCCCGCATGATTCTCCGGCATAAGATTTTCAATTTCATTTTTCTTGTCATTCTTTTCCTCGCTGGAATATCCTGTGAAAAATTTTCCGGCGATCAAACCATTCCCGCATATCTTTCCATTGACTCTATTTATTTAACTACAGATTATCAATCGCAGGGAACGGCTTCACAACGAATTACCGACGCCTGGGTTTATGTTGATGATGAATTCTTAGGCGCTTATGAACTTCCGGCACGTTTTCCTGTACTGAAAACCGGGAAGCATACAGTCAAAATATGGGCTGGGATAAAGAAGAACGGAATTGGCGCCACACGGGTAAGTTATAACTTTTATATCCCGGTTCAAAAGGACATTACCTTTACGCCAGATAGCTCTTCCAGAATGGGAATTCTGAAAACCACTTACCAGACTACAACACTGTTTTCATGGCGGGAAGATTTTGAAGATGTATCTATCTCACTCGATACCACAAACCGGAGTTCTGCCTGGATTAGTCTCACTCAGTCTGCCGACAGTACCTTCGAAGGCGCCCATTCAGGAAGAGTGGCGCTTGATTCAATTCATGATTTTTTTGAATGTAAAACCAGAACTGAGTATCCCATACCTACCGCTCCGGTTTATCTTGAAATGAATTTCAATACCACAAACAGCGTAACGGTTGGCTTGTTTACTTATAGTACAACTATTGCCTACCAAACCCCGGTAATCACCCTGAACCCCACAAACGGCGTATGGAAGAAAATATATATTGACCTGACAACCACGCTGAATGCCTATCCGGGCATGATAGCATACCGGGTTTACCTCGGAACTTTTAAAGATCCAGGTTTAAAAACAGGCGTCATCCTGTTTGATAACTTTAAGGTTGTCACCAGGAAATCGTAACAGATTAACACCAGGCAAGCAGACCATATAGATTATGAATAAACGTTTACAGGTTATTAAATACGTTGCAGCCGACTTCTTTTCGGCATTTATTGCCTGGACGCTATTCTTCATATACAGGAAATATGCAGTTGATCATCAGATTTTCTCGCATCTCGACGTCATTTTCCTCGATAAAAAACTCTATTTCGGGATTACAATCATCCCGCTTTTCTGGCTTATCTTATACACCCTCATCGGCACCTACCGGAAAATCTACCGGAAAGCGCGCCTTCGTGAATTTGCCCAAACCATTCTCATCACATTTATCGGCGTAACCATCCTTTTCTTTACTCTGATCCTCGACGATGTAATTATTAACCAGCATACATATATTGAGTTTTTCTTCATACTGTTTCTGCTTCATGTATTTTTCACCGCTTCTTTCCGTTTTATCCTTTCGTCGCGCGCAGCCTACAAGATTCACCATAAAATCATCGGATTCAATACCATATTGATTGGAAGTAACGGAAACGCAGTTTCTATTTATGAGGAAATTGAAAACCAGGAAAAATCTTCGGGAAACAAGTTTATCGGATTTATCAATGTTGAAGACTATCCGAAATACAAGTTAGCTGAATCAATACCACATCTTGGCGGACTTCAGGATTTAAACCGGCTGGTAACGGAACTCGCCGTTGAGGAGGTGATTATTGCCATTGAACACTCCGAAAATCACACTATTGAGAAGATCATCACCCAACTCGAAGATACCAATGTAGTCATCAAGATCATCCCGGCAATGCAGGATATCCTTATGGGGAGTGTGAAGACAACCTCCATCTTTCATGCCCCGCTAATCCAAATCTATCCCGACCTCATGCCCGACTGGCAGATGTCGCTTAAACTGATTTTAGACATTGTTGTTTCAATTATCTGCCTTATCCTCCTGTTGCCGATAATGATTATCACGGCTGTTATTATAAAAATTACTTCTCCAGGACCAATCTTTTTTTCTCAGGAACGCATTGGCATCAAGGGTAAGCCGTTCAAAATGCACAAATTCCGAACTATGTACCGCGACGCGGAGGCTACCGGTCCCCAGTTATCTTCGAGAAACGATCCTCGGATCACCAGATTTGGCAGGTTTTTAAGGCAATTCAGGGTAGATGAAATTCCGCAATTTTTCACGGTGCTGAAAGGCGATATGAGCCTTGTTGGTCCGCGCCCCGAAAGGCAGTTTTACATTGATCTCATTGTTCAACGGGCGCCGCATTACAGGTTATTGCAAAAAGTAAAGCCGGGGATTACATCATGGGGGCAGGTAAAATATGGCTATGCCGAAAATATAGAACAGATGATCGAGCGGCTGAAATTTGACCTTCTTTACATCGAGAATATGTCGCTGGCGATGGATTTCAAAATCCTAATTTACACGATCCTGATCATTATCCAGGGGCGCGGAAAATAGAGCGTTTTCCAGTCTCTCCATCATTTCGCCAGCCTTTCCCTGAATAAAAATATCAGTTATTACGTTTGTATATAGCGATGGTTCAGGGTTGATCTCAATTATTGTTGCTCCATGTGATTTTGCTATTGCCGGGAATTGGTTGGCAGGCATCACTTCTCCGGTGGTGCCGATTATCAGGAATATATCGGAAATAGTCGCTGCTTCGTAGGCGGCGTTCAGCGGTAAATGGGGAATACTTTCACCGAAGAAGACAAAATCGGGTTTCAGCAAACCGCCACATTCACGACAGGTAAGCGGAGTGTAATCGAAATTAATTTCCCCGGCTTTATATGAACGATTGCAACCCCGGCAAACCAATGTCTTTGAATTTCCATGGAATTCATAAACCATACGAGAACCGGCTTCCTGGTGCAGGTTATCAATGTTTTGTGTGATCACCCTGCCAAGCAAACCTTCCCGTTCCATCCGGGCAAGCACAAGGTGAGCCTTGTTCGGTTTTGCTGAATCAAAAAAATCATAAAAGATATCTTTGATTACCTGCCACGATGTTGCAGGATTATTAAGAAAATAGCCAATTTCAAGTACTTCGGGATTATATTTGTTCCATAATCCACCATCGCCGCGAAAAGGAGGAATCCCACTTTCAACTGATATCCCTGCCCCTGTGAAAGCGGTAGTAAAATTTGATTTCTTCAAAAGTCGGGCGGCTTCTTTAATTTTTTCTGTCATCTAAATTGTTTAGTTATCCACCTCAGCCTCCCCGAAATTATTGGGGCATAAGGAAATGTTTATTTAAGCCAGCGATCAAGCCAGTTGAAAAATGTCCGTTGCCATAAAATTCCGTTCTGTGGTTTCAATACCCAGTGATTTTCATCCGGGAAGTAAAGCAACTCTGCCGGGATACCACGCAAAACCGCTGCATTGAAAGCCTGCATTCCCTGAGTGGCAACTATCCGGTAATCGAGTTCGCCATGAATGCAAAGGATAGGTGCGTCCCAGTTCTGAACAAAGCGATGCGGCGAGTTGGCAAATGAACGTTGTGCAATTTTATTGTTTTTATCCCAGAATGGACCGCCCAAATCCCAGGTCACAAACCACATCTCTTCGGTTTCGAGATATTGCGATTCCAGATTAAACATTCCATCGTGGGCAATGAATGCTTTGAACCGCTTATTGTGGTTTCCGGCAAGCCAGTAAACAGAAAATCCGCCATAGCTCGCGCCTACACATCCCAGTTTGTCCTTGTTTACATAAGACTCCTTCGTCATGGCGTCAATTGCGCTAAGATAATCCTTCATGTTTTGTCCGCCATAATCACCGCTGATCTGCTCATTCCATGCCTGTCCGAAACCGGGTAATCCGCGCCGGTTGGGCGCTACAATTATGTAACCGTTGGCTGCCATCATCTGGAAATTCCAGCGGAATGACCAGAACTGGCTGACAGTGCTCTGAGGACCGCCTTCACAATATAGCAGCGTCGGATATTTTTTCGTGGAATCAAAATGAGGTGGATAGATTATCCATGTATGCATATCTTTGTTATCGGTAGTCTTTATCCATCGCTGTTCGATGTGCGCCATGGTGATCTTTTCAAGCAGATCTTTGTTCGTTGTAGTGATTGGCGAATCTTTCCCTGTGGCAGGATCGACGGAATAAATCTCGGTAGGCATTGACATTGACATCCGTGTTGCGATCAGTTTATCGCCGGCGGGAATTACACCGGTATAATTATGAATCCCTTCGGTAATTTTTGCGATCTTTCCATCGGCAATGTCAAGACGGTAAATTTCATCGGTTGCATGGAAATCACTGATAAACCATATAGATTTGTTGTCGTCGGACCAGGCAAGACTTTCAGCATTCTGGTCAAAGTTTTTTGTGAAATCGGTTTTGGTTTTTGTTTCAAAGTCATAAACAAAAAGACGGTTTTTATCCGACTCATAGCCATCGCGCTCCATACTTTGCCAGGCTACCATTTTTCCATTGGGTGAAAAAACTGGAGCTACGTCATAGCCCATCATTCCTTCGCTGATATTCGCAGTCTTTCCACTTTCCAATTCGTAAAGATATATGTCGGAATTTGTTGACTTTGCATATTCCAGTCCTTTCTTTTTCCTGCAAGTGTAAGCGATTACTTTGCCGTCGGGACTCCAGTTGATCTGTTCCATGCCGCCGAAAGGCATCAGCGGACTTTCATAAGGTTCATTCAGCATTATGTCGGTTCCTTTTGTAATCATCTCGCTTGTCAAATCGGCAAGGAAAATATGGCTGTACGATTGAACCCATGTGTCCCAGTGGCGGTACATCAGGTCGTTATAGATTTTACCGCTGGCTTTGGGCAATCCTTCGTAGAGAGCTTTTTGAGGATTTTCAGGAGAGACCTCCGCAGTATATAAGATTTTCTTCTGATCAGGCGAATATTTGAACCCATTGATACCGTTTTCGATATTGGTCATCTGTTTGCGGTTACTGCCATCCGGGTTCATTTCCCACGCTTGCATTGAACCAGATTCGGACGACATGAACCCGATTTTTTTTCCGTCGGGACTCCATAAAGCCTGGTACTCGCTGAACTTCGTGGTTGTAATCTGCTTGAAATTCTGTCCGTCGGCGCCGATGGAGTAAAGTTCGCGGTTGCTTTTGTTTTGAGCCACATCATAATAGGTCACGCCATAAACGAGAGTCTTTTTATCAGGCGAAAGTTCGGGTTCGCCGAGGCGACCGAAACTCCATAGAACTTCCGGGGTCATCAGGTCGCTTTTGAGTTCAATTGCAGGTTTCCCGATCAGCGGGGCATCAGCGGTTTTCTTCTCTTCTAATTTGCATGACCACATCATTCCGATAAGAGCGATGCAAAGGATAATGGCAACTTTTTTCATGGTTATCTATTTATTTGACGCTTAAATAATTTTAGGAATAAAAACAATGAAGCCGACTGTAAGCGCGGCAATTGCTGAGATCAAAACTCCGCCGGCGGCAATATCTTTGATAGTTCCAGCCATTGGATGGTATTCAGGCGAGATAAAATCAACAAGTTTTTCGGCAACTGTGTTGAATGCTTCCATTGCGAGTACCATGCCGATAGTGAGTATGATGATGGACCATTCAGGGATTGATAATCTGAAAATCCACCCTGCGGTAATCGCCGCCACAGCGGCTGCGACATGAATGCGGAAGTTTCGCTGTTCCTTCGCAATTCTGATGATTCCGCTGATGGCAAAACCGAAACTCATAATCAGCGACATGAATCCGGTTTTTTGTTGATGAAGGGATGACATATTACTCTATGTTGTAATGGTGTTCAGATATTTTCCCATGATGGTCAGTAGTTCGCTCGTATCAATGGGTTTTGCTATATAGTTATTACAACCCGCCGCGATGCTTTTTTCCCGTTCTCCTTTCAGCGCATAAGCGGTTTGGGCAATTATGACAAGGTCTTTATGCTTTTTTCTGATGGCTTGAGTTGTTTCATAACCGTCCATAATCGGCATTCGGATATCCATCAGGATAGCGTCGAAATGTTGCTTTTCGCATAAATCAACGGCTTCAATACCATTTTTAGCCCAAACCATTTTAATCCCGGTATTCCGCAGTATCCTGTCCAGCAGAAAATAGTTGGATTCCTCATCTTCCACGATAAGCAAAGCTTTGTTTTGCCATTTCTGTGCCGACGTTACGCTGGGTTTGGGCGAAGTTGGTTTTATTACTGCCGATTTTGAAGTTGAAAGCGGTAATCGCATGTAGAAGGTGGTTCCTTTACCTTTATCAGATTCAAGCCAGATTTCTCCGCCAAGCAACCTTGTGAGATTTCTCGAAATCGTAAGTCCGAGACCAGTTCCGCCATATTTTCGGGTGGCTGTATCATCAACCTGACGGAATCGTTCAAAAACCACGTTGTGCATCTCTTTTGGTATGCCGATACCGGTATCCCTCACAAAAAATTCGATGAATGGCGCAGGAACGTTGTAATTCAAGGCATAGCCAAAATCAACATGACCTTCCTCGGTGAATTTGAGAGCATTTTCGATGAGGTTGGTCATAATCTGACGAAGCCTGTTC
The DNA here is from genome assembly GCA_037131145.1 of Bacteroidota bacterium. Taxonomy (GTDB): domain Bacteria; phylum Bacteroidota; class Bacteroidia; order Bacteroidales; family FEN-979; genus CAIVAT01. Next base: position 8,811 of record JBAXRP010000036.1, on the reverse strand, counting down.
CCATCGGTCATTATTGTAAATTCGGGCGTTAGATTTCCAGGAAAACAATTTAGCGACACCTTGGTTTTATTGTTTCTTCGCTTGAGTTCATTGAGTGTGACCATTAAATTTGTCATCAGAATGTTCACCGGACAATCCTTGATTTCAAAATTTATCTGACCCGATTCAATTTTTGAGATATCAATGATATCGTCAATGATTCGCATGAGATCGTTGCCGCGGTCTTTGATAATCTGGATGAATTCCGAACGCTCTTCGTCGGTCAGACCAGGATCGCTGAGCAGGGTTGAGAATCCGAGGATTGCATTCATCGGTGTACGGATTTCATGCGACATATTCGACAGAAAAGCCGATTTCAGTTTATCCGCGCCTTCAGCTTTTTCCTTTGAGGCAATCAGATTTTTTTCAGTTTGTTTACGATAGGTAATATCGCGATAAATGCCATATCCGCCGAAAATCTTTTCCTGAACCACAATTGGCGTAACAAGTAACGAAACATCAACAAGACGCCCGTCTTTATGCCTTCTTTTAGTTTCAATTTCAACGCCAGCTCCACCGATAAGTTCTGCGGTGATTCTCACCGCTTCAGACTTATTGTCGGGGTCGGCGATCATATCGTCAATATTCTGTCCGATCATCTCTTCTCTGCCATAGCCAAACAGTTTTGAAAATTCGGAATTAACTTTTAACACTATTCCATTATTGTTAATGAGGATAATCGCTTCGGGACTACCTTCGAACAATTGGTCGAGATAAGCTTTTTCGCGCTGAAAGGAGTCCTCGGCGCTCCGGCGTGAGATGGAGGTTGCAATCTGGTCGGCAACGAATGTAAGCAGTTCCATTTCGCGTATAGTGTATTGTTCAGGATCTGTATAACTTTGAACGGCGAGAACCCCGGTTACTTCGGTATCTACAATCAGCGGTACGCCGAGCCAGACCTGCGACGGAGAACCTATAATCTGAATATGTCCGGCTGCCGCCAGCTCTTCAATGATCGGTTTTGCCGCCAGAAGTGGTTTACCTGTTTTTATTACATAACCTGTGATAGTTTTTCCCACAGGGAAACTGGCAAATTTATCCTTTGAATCAACCTGATATGGAAGTGAAATGGTATCATGCTGGCGATCGTAAATGGCAACATAGAAATTTTCAACGTCAATAATTCGTCCCAGGTTTTTATGAATCGCATGAAAAAGTTCATCCAGATTTTGTGCGGTATATGAAGATGTTGATATTTCGAAAACTACCTGCTGCAAAAGTCCGGCGTGCCGGTTTTCGGTAACATCGGAAATAAAACCTTCAATATGTTGTAACGTACCGGAATCTGAAAAAATTCCGTTAGCTTTTTCCCAAACCCATTTGGTTTTTCCATCAGCGCTGTGAATACGGTATTCAAGAGTAAAAGGTTTTCGGAGTTTCATTTTTTCCTGCACCTCATTCCATATCCGCTCCTGATCTTCTTTGATTATTAAATTATTGTATGATAGAACCCGATTAAAAACGATATCTTCAGGGCGATATCCTGTGAGTTCAAAACAGCCGTCGCTTAAAAACTCCATTGTCCAGTCGCGGTCGTTACGACATCGGTAAACCATGCCAGGGAGGTTGCCGAGCAGGGTTGCAAATTGGCGACGGGTTTCCGACAGGTCGGCAAGTCCTCTTTTTCGATCGGAGATATCAATGAAGGTTGTAAGAACTGCCTCTTCATCTCCAATCTTGCAAGGCGATGAAGTTTTTAGAACCGGAATTTCATCGCCGGATTTTCTTTTAAGCACACATTCTTCCCGGGTCGTTTTTCCATCCGGAAGTATTTGTTCAGGCGAATCGGAAGGTGGACAAAAAAACAGATCTACCAGCGGCATCATCATGAGCTCTTCAGCGCTTGAAAAACCCATAACGGATAAACCGGTTTTATTAACATGAAGAATCAGGTTATCACGTGTGGCAATCAATACGCCATAAGGCATTGCATCAACTACTGACTTCAGTTTATTAATTTCCTCTGTAATGAGTTTCTTATATTCGTTTTCGAGGCGTTCAGAATTATCGGAGTTTATAATCATCAGTAAAATTCATTAGGTTTAAATGTAGCGGCGAACTTTTTCCCGGTAATTGTCGTAATCATTTCCAAAGTGGCTTTTCAGATATTTTTCCTCGCCCAGGATAATTTGATGATGAACAATTATCCCATAAAGAGTAAATGTAATATTTATCAGGTCAGGAAAATAGAGGCATGAAGCAATATCAATTATGATTGCGCTGGTATAAAGCGGATTCCGGCTTAACCGATAGATTCCCGACGTTTTCAGGACGCTATTTTCAACAGGTAATCCGATTTTGAGAGAAAGACCCAGCGCGAACAAACCGAGCGCCATTCCGGCAACGCCAATATATAGCAGGACGATGGATGTCCATTCCAGGTAAACCGGAGGTTCGACATATCCAATGTTTGGTTTCAATGCCTTTATGATAAAGAAAAACCAGGGTGTGAAGAGTGCGGTTTTTCCGCAATAAAAGTGTATTTTCACTATGGAAGCGCGCCCCATGAAATCTGATTTGGCAGAGCGCAAACCGATAATCTGAATGATAAAAACTGTCAATAAAATCAGGAAAGCGCCCAGGATAAAATAACTGGTAAGTTCCATTCGCTTTTTTGCGGTAAATATAGAAAATTCTGACATACCACTTTCCCTAATCGGCAAAATTAATTCCATACCTTTGCACCCTGCCAGTTTCATGTATGTCCACAATTCTTCAGGTTGAAAATCTTGCCCGTTCTTATGGAGAGAAAAACCTCTTCGAAAACATTTCATTTGTGCTCAGTCAGTCGCAAAAAGTTGCCCTGATAGCGCGCAACGGCGCCGGAAAAACAAGCCTGCTCAATATCATCGCCGGACTGGAACCATGCGATGCAGGCTCGGTAAGTCTGTTCGCCCGCGATTCATTTGAATATCTGAAACAGGAGCCCGATATTTCATTAAACCTTACTGTTTTCGAGGAGGTTTATTCTCATTCCAATGAAATTCAGCGTACCATATTAAATTATGAACATGTAATCGCCGGTACTGATAAAGATGAGATTCAGCATGCTATTGAGCAAATGGACGCCATCCAGGGATGGGAATATGAAACGCGGGTAAAACAAATCCTTACTCAATTGAAACTTCCCGATCTGGATCAGCAGATCAGTGAATTGTCGGGAGGACAACGAAAAAGGGTTGCGCTGGCAAAGGCGCTCATCACCGAACCAGCTTTTTTAATATTAGATGAACCTACCAACCACCTAGATGTGGAGATGATTGAGTGGTTCGAGGAGTATCTTTCAAAAACCAGTTTGACTTTGCTGATGGTGACGCACGACCGGTATTTCCTCGACCGGGTTTGTGACGAAGTTCTCGAACTTGACAATGCCGCTATTTACAGATATAGAGGAAATTATTCCTACTTTCTCGAAAAGCAGGCAGAGCGACTCGATATTCAGAATAAAGAAACTGACCGCGCCCGGAACCTGATGCGCACCGAGCAGGAATGGATGCGCCGGATGCCGAAAGCGAGAACTACCAAGGCAAAAGCCCGCATCGAAAGTTTCTATGAAATTCAGGAAAAAGCCTCTCAGAAAACAAACGAGGAGCGGATGAACCTTAATATTGAAGGCGTAAGGATGGGGCGAAAAATTCTCGAAATAAACGATGTGTCGTTTGCCTGGGGAAATTTACCTATTCTGAAGGGCTTTAATCATACCTTCATACGCAATGAAAAGGTTGGAATTGTTGGAAACAACGGTTCAGGAAAATCAACTTTTCTCGATATCATTACCGGAAAATTGAGAGTTCAAAAGGGGCATATTCAAACCGGTGAGACTATCCGCTATGGGTATTATAAGCAGCAGGGATTGCTGTTTAATGAAGACACTCGCGTTATTGATGTGGTTAAGGAGATTGCAGAAGTAGTGAAACTGGGAAACGGCGATACGATAACCGCATCTGCCTTCCTGAACTATTTCATGTTTCCGTATCCATCGCATTACCAATCTGTTTACAAGCTAAGCGGTGGCGAGCGCCGACGGCTTTACCTTGTCACTGTGTTGATGCAAAGCCCGAACTTTCTTATTCTGGATGAACCTACAAACGATCTCGATATTCTCACGCTGAATGTGCTGGAAGAGTATCTTTCAACTTTTAACGGTTGCGTGGTTGTTGTAACTCACGACCGTTATTTTCTCGATAAAATTGTTGATCATCTCTTTGTTTTTGAGGGCGATGGAATTATAAAAGATTTTCCTGGAAATTACTCGCAATATAAAGCCTGGAGCGATGAACGGAAAAGAATCGCGCAACAGCAGAAACGTAATGCGGTGAAAAAGGAGGAGGTCGCGCGCGTTCCGATTGCGCTAACCAACAAACTCTCTTTTAAGGAAAAACGCCTGCTTGAGAACCTTGAAAAGGAGATCGCAGAGCTTGAGGATGAAAAATCGAAGATCGAATCGGGACTTGCATCTGGCGCTCTTTCTGCCGATGAATTGACAAAGTATTCTGAACGCTATGGCGGACTTCTTGGCGAGATCGGTTCCAAAACCGATATGTGGATGGAATTGAGTGAGCGGGATGATTTGAAAATCTGAGGATTGAGTTTTTATCATCCTTGCGCTTTTGCGGTGAAGTGCGTTTTTTGAAACTATTGGCCAACAGTGGTTATTAACAATAAAAACCTGGTAAAATGATGGATCAATCTGAATACGATCCGCTTGTAGAAGATACTGTTCAATACGCGCTCGCAGCGGCAGGCGCTTTTGCCAGGCTAAATCAGCAGGAAACCGACAACATTGTGCAGGCAGTTTACCGCGCCGGGTTCGGCAACCGTCATAAACTTGCCGAAATGGCATTCAATGAAACCGGGATTGGCAACCTCCACGATAAAGTGATTAAGAACATCATCGCCACACGGTTTGTTTACCGCGATATAAAGGATATTCCAACCTGCGGAATTATTGCTGAAGATCAGGAAAAGCAGATTGTGGAGATTGCCCGTCCGATGGGACCAATCTTTGCAGTTACTCCTGTTACAAATCCCACCTCCACCGCGCTGTTTAAAATACTTATCGCGCTGAAGACACGGAATCCGATAATAATATTTCCTCATGGAGCCGCGCGTAAAGCAACCATCGAAGCTGCAAGAATTTGTTATGAAGAAGCGCTTGCAGCCGGCGCGCCTGAAAATTGTATTCAGTGGGTTCCCAGAGCGTCGCGCGAGCAGGTACTCGCCTTTATGGGTCACAAGCGAATCGCGCTCGTGCTCGCAACCGGTTCGGTGAGTCTGGTAAAGGCAGCTTCCCGATCAGGGAATCCGGTAATCGGCGTTGGACCAGGCAATGTGCCGGTCTATATTGGGAAAAGCGCCGATGTGGCTTTTGCCATTGACCAGATTCTCCTATCGAAACTTTTCGACAACGGCACTATTTGCGCCAGCGAACAGGCTGTAGTCGTGTCGCGTTACAATGCCCAACAGGTGCGCGATGAGTTTATCCGCCGCGGCGCCTGGTTTTTATCTGCCGATGAAATCGAAAAAGTCGGGGAAATTGCCATCAACTCGGCTCAGCATACCATGAACCCTGAAGTGATCGGGAAACCAGCCGTTGAAATTGCCCGCCTTGCCGGAATTACAGTCCCTTCCGAAACATGTTTGCTAATCGCAGAAATGGAGAAATATCAGGTAGGACATGAATGGCCCCTGTCGCTGGAAATACTCGCGCCGATTCTCGCTTTTTATGAAGTCGGAAGTTTTGATGAAGGCATTGCCATGTGCCAGCGGATAAATGAGCATGGAGGACTTGGACATACCGTTAGCATCTTTTCCAATGACGACGCCAAGATTCGCTATTTTGCGCAGGAATTGAACGCCGGACGAATTGTAGTGAATACCCCGTCGTCGCAGGGCGCGCTGGGAGGTTTATACAACGGACTTACTCCATCAATGACACTCGCATGCGGTTCAGGAGGAAAAAATCATACAACCGATAATATTTCCGTAAAACACCTTCTCAACATTCAGCGTATAGCCTACCGGAAGGTTAGTTTTTGTAGCGGGCATCAGCATAGCGACGCCTTTTGCTGCGACGAACACCTCACAACCGACGATGTGGAAATCCTTTGTCGCCAGCAAAAAAATAATGAGAATTCATAATCGTTAAAAAACGTTGGAAGTTTGATTTTTCAATAAATGAAGCCAGAATTTTACTTGAACGAAAAATGAACAGAGTTGCCGTTATTACCATTCTGATTCTTTTCCATTCCATTCTGTTTGGACAGGAGAACCAAAATCATTTTATAAAAGAGGTAATTGAAGTTGATACCTTTTTTAGCGCGTTTATCATCAAAGATAAATACCGGTGGCTCGAAGATGTAAATAGCGCTGAAACAAAAGCATGGGTTGCAACCCAGTATAAGCTGTCGCGAAAGTTTTTATCTTCGGCTCAAGCAAGTACCAACGCGTTCAACATCATTGACAAATATGGCTACTCTGAATATCACCGGCCACTCAAACTTGGGGATTACTATTTCACATCTGCATTTTATAATAATCAAAATAATCCAGCTCTTTTTTATCAATTTCAGTTGAATGGAAGATGGGAAATTCTGATTGACCCAAGCGATATTTCTACAAAAGACGAGATTGATCTGAACGATTATGCGATTTCAAAAAATTCAAAATTATTGGCATATCAATTCAGCAGAAACGGCAGCGACTGGAAGGAGGTTAAGGTTGTATCAATGCCGCAGGGTTTTGATCAGAAAGATCACCTGAAAGGATTAAAATTCTCTAATCTGGCGTGGCTGGGCAACGGATTTTTCTATTCAACATTTTCCCAGGATGGGCAGTTTGGAGTAACTCAGGGTCAGCGGGTTTTTTTCCACAACATCGGTACTGAACAGTCGGCGGATGTACTTATTTTCGAAAGAAAAAAAAATCCAACCGCTTCATTTGACTTCATGACTACCTCAGATGAGCGTTTTTTTGTTCTCAAGGAAGAGAATGACCAAACGGGTATCATGAATATATTTTACATTGATTACAAATCTGATCAACCATTTCTGCGTCCACTGATAACCAATTTAAAAGAAGACATTGAAATTCTTGACAGCCATGAAGGGAAGTTTATCGCCATTACCTCCCTGAAGTCGAATAATGGCAGTATCGTCGAAATTGATCCGGAAAATCCGTATAAATGGCGCGCAATTGCCGCTGAATTTTCCGCAGCGCTACTTTTAGAAGCATTCCCATTTAATGACAGGATTGTAGCGATATATCAGGCTGACCAGCATCCAATAATTACCGTTTTGGATTATTCCGGAACGATCTTATTTAACAAAGAGTTGCCTGTTGCAACATCGCTTGGTGGATTCAGCGGTAGAAGCTCCGATGACGAACTTCTATATTTCTATACCTCATACACGATTCCTCCGATAGTTTATAAATTCAATATCAGAACATTTAAAAGTGAGTTGACTGATCAAACCGGCGTTAATTTTGATTTTACCAACATTGAATACAAGGAAGTTGAATATTTTTCGACGGATAGTGTGCGGGTGTCAATGGTTCTTGTTTATGCAAATGGAATGGTTAGAAACGGCGACAATCCTGCAATTCTGAAAGCCTACGGCGGATATGGCATAGTTTCGCCGCCTTCATTTGACCCCGGCATTGTTTACTTTATTAAAAACGGAGGAATTTTCGCCTTTGCCAACATCAGAGGCGGCGGCGAAAAAGGTATCAAATGGGCAAAGGCTGGTAGGGGAAAAAATAAGCAAAATACTTTTGACGATTTTATTGCCGCAGCGGAATACCTGATAGAGAATAAATACACCAGTAAAGATAAACTGGCTGCCACCGGAGCTTCACATGGTGGACTGGTTGTTGCCGCCGCAGCAATTCAAAGACCAGATTTATTCAAGGCTGTTGTTCCCATAGTAGCTCCCCTCGATATGCTTCGAAAAGAAAAATTTACTGTAGGAAAAATGAATAACGAGGAATATGGTTCTGTGGAAGATAGTGTGAGTTTTAAAAAACTCCTTGATTATTCTCCATATCATAACATCCGGGAAGATGTCAATTATCCTGCAATGCTAATAATAACTTCAGAAAATGATGACAGAGTTCCGCCGTTTCATTCCTACAAATTTGTCGCCAGGTTGCAAAATCGCGAAGCTCAAAAAAATCCGATTATTTTAAAGATTCAGAAAAAGTCGGGACATCACGGCGCGTCAACACTCGTTTCAGTTATAAAGGAAGATGCTGATATTTATGGGTTTATTATGAATGAATTATTGAAGTGACGCCTAAATTTCTTTCAAAACATTAGCCATTTCAATAGCTGCCATAGCAGCGTCAAACCCTTTATTCCCGCTTTTTGTTCCTGCCCGTTCAATAGCCTGCTCGATGTTGTCGGTGGTTAAAACGCCGAAAATAACAGGCACTCCGGTTTCAAGTCCCACGTGCGCAACCCCTTTTGAAACCTCGGCGGCAACATAATCAAAATGAGGCGTAGCGCCGCGGATTACTGCGCCAAGGCAGATCACTGCATCGTATTTTTTCCCTGAAGCCATTTTTTTTGCCAGTAACGGAATTTCAAACGATCCGGGCGACCATAACACGTCAATATTCGCATCATCGGCGCCATGCCGGCGAAGACCGTCAAGACATCCCGCCAGCAATTTGCCACTGATGAATTCATTGAACCGGGCAATCACTACCCCGAATTTCAAACCGGTTGCATCAAGTTTACCTTCAATTGTTCTCATATTTTTCTGATCTTTT
>JBAXRP010000035.1:0-25260 GCA_037131145.1 Bacteroidota bacterium | reverse complement strand
TCGTCCCTCGTCCCTCGTTATTTCCCCAAACTGACAATGATCCCCTGCAGAATCCCCGTCACCTCAATTGCCAGCTCGCCCAAAGCCGGATTTTCTATAGCCATCATTGAAGCCATAGGATTTACTGCCGAAACTTCGGTGGTTCCATTACCTTTATCAATTACGAGTACGTTGCATGGAAGCATCGTCCCGATTTTTTCTTCGGCTTGCAGCGCTTTATAAGCAAAACCCGGATTGCACATTCCAAGTATTTTGTATTCTTTCATCTCAACGCCCAGCTTTTCATTGAGTTTCTGACGCATATCAATTTCTGAAATTAAACCGAAACCTTTCTCTTTCAAGGCGGCAAGAACTTTTGATTCAGCCTCGGCAAAGCTGCAATTCAGAATAGTTGTGAAATAGTAATTCATAATTATTTGTATTTAAGCATGTTAATTTTATTAATTAAAAAATCCTTCTGCTTTACGCCCACAATCCTGTCAACCTCCTTGCCATTCCTGAAAATGATGATAGTTGGAATGTTCCTCACGGCATATTTCTGAGCTATTGATTGATATTCTTCGATGTTGACTTTACAAATTGCCGCCTGGTCGCCAACCTCTTCGGCGACTTCATTAAGAATTGGCGACATCATTTTGCAAGGCATACACCAGGAAGCCCAGAAATCAACCAGGGCAATTCCTTTGCTTATCTGCTGTGCAAAGTTTTTGTCATTCAGAATTTTAATCTTTGTACTATCTGGTCCTGTAGGCGTTTTTTTTACTTTCCGGTACATAAAGAACATATAACCGGAAAAAAGGATAAGGACTGCAATAATTATCAGGAAGGTTGTCATAAAATATTCTATGTGAAAACAGGTGTAATGCAAAGATGGGAAATAATGACATTCATATTGCAAATTCCAAGAATCAAATTCCAAGAATCAAATTCCAAGAACCAAATTTGAGTCCACTCCGGAAAGTGGGTATAAAAATCAAAATTTGGCTAAAACCCGGTATATCAGCAAATTGAATTGCCACTACCTTAAGGTAGTGGCAATTGATAACCAGATAGTTACTGGTCTTTAGTCCAAATTGTTTCTTTTTCGGAGTATGCTCAAATTTCAAGCCTCAAATTCAAAATCAGCGCTTTCAAGGCTTGTCAAACCACTACTCTCTCTCTTTCTCTTGGAACTTGGAACTTGGAACTTGGAACTTTTTACTGCGTCGTTTTATCCCGTTTTGATCTGGATTTCGTAAGTGATTTCCATTGCTTTTTTATAAACGAAGGAGACTCCGCAGTAGCGTTCCTGGGAAAGATCAATCGCTTTTTTCAATTGGTCAATCTGTAAATTGTTTCCGGTGAATTCATAGACTATGTGCATCTTTTCATAGTGTTTCGGATGATCGTCGGTAACATCAGCTTCCACACGGATATTCAGACCGGAAAATTCCACCCGCATTTTTTTCAGCATGGAAACCACATCCATGCCGGTGCAACCTGCAAGCGCGGCAAGCATCAGCTCCTTGGGACGCGACCCCTTGTCTTCGCCGCCAACAACAGGAAGCGCATCCATCATCACGCTATGCCCGCTAACGTTTGCATCAAAAAGCATATTTCCTTTCCAGGCGGTGTTTACAATATGTTTTGCCATAATTATTGGTTTTATTTGATAATTACCTTGCGGACAGCAGAAAAATGGTCGGCGCTGATTTGAACAAAGTAGATTCCTTTAGGATAATCTGCCAGGTTGATCTCCTCCTGCAATTTCAAAGCGCTGTTCCACGCTTTTGCCAACACCTTTACGCCGCTGATATCCTTAATAGTTATGCTGAAAGGCTGCTCCGCAGGATAATTGACATGTAAAACAAATCTCCCGTCGGAGGGATTAGGGGAAATACTGAAAATCATTGAATTTTCAGATCCTTCTGAAAAACCGGTTGGCGCGTCAAAATGAACGATCCTCGAATCAACTACATTCCCGGAACATGGACTTTGCGGATACGCTGTAAGACTAAGTTCCACAATTCCTGCATCTTTGTCGGCAATACCGGGAAGGTATTCGCCGGTTAAAGAAGTTGGCGCTGTAAATGTTCCGGTTCCGCTTGTTGTCCAGGCAACTGAAGAATAATTTGCGGCTATTCCGCCCAGCGGAACCGAGGTTGTTATATATGCGCAGGTTGTATCGTTCCCGGCAAAAGCTGTAGCGGGTTGACTAACGGTGACATCCGCAGGAGCATTAACCGACCCGGCGCCATCGGAAACCTGCGCAATATATTGTGTCGAAACCATCGGAATTACTGTGGGATTCTGTATTGACGATGTAAATCCCGGCGGTATCGAAGTCCACTGATAAGTATAGCTTCCGCTTCCGCCAACGGCAGCCACATTAAGCTGGACAGTTTGTCCCGCGCAAACCTGCGAAGGAGCGGCAGAAGCTGTAGCGGAGAGAGGGAGCGCGGTATTTTCACTGACGATAAGCGTACTTAATTTTGTATTTGCTTTTGCAACTGTAAATGCGCCATAAAATGTTACAACGCCAGTTCCGGCAGCAGGGGCAGTCCAGCTAAAAGACCAGGTAACTGTGGAGGAAGAGCTTCCAGCCGAATTCTGGGTTACATACTTGGTTCCTCCCGACACGAGATGGTTTCCGGTTCCCGCCGCCAATATACCAAGCTGAACGCCTGATGGATTCTGAGGCGATACCTCAAATCCTTTTTTGCCAGTACCGCTTACAGTGACGGTAATGGTATAAACGATTCCCGGAGTATAACCCTGAGTGGGAATATTCGAAGTTATCCACCCGCTCACCGTGGCTGCCGATCCATTGTGACAACTCACGCAATGCTGTCCATCGCCTGGCGAGCCGGTATAACCGGCAGGCGCTCCCGTAGGATATGCCATGGAACGGACACTAAGCCCCAATAAGATGATTGCCGAGAGAATTACCGGCATAAAAAGCAAAAAAGCAGATTTCCTCATAACGCTGGTCTTATTTAATTTATTGATGAATAAAATCGTTTCAAATAGCGCTGTAAATGTACTAAATATAAAGCAAACAGGTTGCAGTATGCAATTCCAAGTCGCAAATTCCAAGTTCCAAATTCCAAGCTCCAAATTAAAAATACGCGCTTTCAATGGTTGTCAAACCATTTCTCTCTATCTTTTTCTCTTGGAACTTGGAACTTGGAACTTGGAACTTTTAAAGCGCCCATTTTATCCCGTTTTCAGTTTAAGGGGTTTCTGGTGAGGAATGGTGAAAAAAAATATACTTCCTTTTCCCTCTTCACTCTCCACCCATACCTTTCCGCCGTGTTTTTCGATGAAATCCTTGCAAAGCAGTAATCCCAAACCAGAGCTGGGTTCGCCATCGGTTCCCTTTCGGTTTGTCTGAACATCGAGTCGGAATAAATCATTGACCATTTTGGCGCTCATTCCTATGCCCGTGTCCCTTACAGAGATTTCAACTGAATTGCCGGGTATCGGCTTTGCGCTAATAGTGACATTACCTCCGTTACGACTGAATTTTACGGCGTTGGAAGCCAGATTGCGAATGGTTGAAGCCAGCATGGATTCATCAACAAAAACTGTCAGATCGTCAGGGATTTCATAGTTGATTCCGATCCCCTTTTTATTGGCCGAATCCATTAACGGGCGCATGCTTTCAGCAATCATTGACGTCAATAAAAACGATTCAGGCATAAATTTGATTAATCCCCTTTGTGAGCGCGACCACTCAAGCAGGTTTTCGAGTAACTGGAAGAGATTGGCTGCCGAGTTTCTCAAAACCACCGCCATCTTCTGAATCTCGACATGAGTCAAATCCCGTAAATCCTCAGACATTAACCTGGTCAATCCTAAAAATACATTAAATGGGCTGCGCAGGTCGTGGGCTATTATGGAAAAGAATTTATCCTTATTGTCATTTAGGGCTTTGAGTTCAATGGCATCGGTCTGAAGCTGCATCTCGTTTGCCTGGATAATTTTATATTTCCTTGCATTGGCAATAGCCAATGAGCTCATCCTGCCTATAATTTGCCTCATATCTTTGTATTGCTCCATGAACCCGGGAAATGCAATACCTGAAAGCTCAAATACCCCCAGCATTTCACCCTGCTGAGCCACTTCAATGGTAAACCCAGCCAATGAAGGCGCTGATGTAACAGAGTTAATTATGTTATAAGATATTTTACCGATGCGAAGTTGATTTTCGATAGAGTAATAGTCCATTGTTGCTGGGGAAAAAAAGATATTGAGCATCTCAAATATATTCTGGACAATTTCCTCTTCGTGAGTATGTTCAACAAGATTTTGCAATTGATGAAAAACCAAAGCATAATCGGCTGTTTTTTTGGAAATTGCTGCAATATGTTGGATCAAGCGGGTTTGTTCATTTTCCGCCCGCCATTGAAAAATGAGGGTTTCGATCAACATCCTGCAATGCGAAATACCAATTGGCATAATTTCATACGGCAAACCCATGTATTCTGACAAGGCTTTGAGTTGGGGTAAGAATTCGTTTGAAATACCGGTTTCAAGCAACAGAATTTTGCTGGCTGACTCGCCAAAAAACTTCTTCGACATTTCGCCGTCAAAACCCCATGCAGCAATGTGTTCCCTGTATTTTGCAAGCCAGCCGTTGGAGACAAGATAATATCTGTTTTCAATAAAATGACTGATTGCTTCTTTACTGAAGATTAACTCCATGCAATGATCCAACCTGTGAAAAGCGAACTTTCGGGTTTCCCCGGAATTTTCTTTTGTAAAACGAAAACAAGAACCGGCAATTAACAGTATTTTATTAAATTTCTCCTTGTATTCCTCATCAGGAATTTGGAGATCTTCGTAACGAAACGGCGCGGTCGTACAATTGTAAGCGTAACTTTTAACTACTACGTCAGGAAAATCACCCGATTGAAGGACATAATTGACTTCAGGGAGGTAAGCGCTGCAAACGTATAGACAAAGTTTTTGATCCATTAAATGTCGGATATTGGATATTTTCCGAATGTATGCACGGCTTCCGAGATAGCCAACAGCGTTTCATCGGGAACCTGGAATGGGATTTCCCCATGGTTATCGGATAAAATAAAACCGCCACCCGGGGCTGCTTTTTGGATGGTTTCTTTAACGATCCGGTTAACGTCGGCAGCGTTCCATCGGCGCATCTCAATTCCGTTGAGGTTTCCAAGAATGGTTAGCTTGCCCCTGCATGCCTGCTTCATCGCGCCAATATCTTCGAGCGAACTTGTTCCAACAACCGCAGTACCTGTTTGGGAAACATCATCTACAATGGTCAAACATTTACCCGAGGCAAAATGGGTGGCAGTTGGACCGGCTATCCTGGAGATTGTTCTTCTGGCAATCTGGAAACCCGTTTCAAGGTATTTTTTTCGCGGAATTATGGTGGTTGATGAAACCGGGTCGAAATAACAAATGGCTGTCGCTCCTGCCTGAAGCTGCGCATTTGCCCAGTCCACACAAAATTCCTCATTGATTTGCATCAGTTGGTTAAACAAGTCGCCGTGAAAGTGCATTAACTCCAGATATTTGTCAAAACCAAGCTGCATGACAGGTAACGAGAAAGGCGACATTACTACGCCAATAATTGGCGCTTCATCGCCTACTGCCGCTTTCAGTTTCTGAGTTGCCTGCAATACTTTGTAAAGCGCCTTTGTCTCTTTTACAATGGGAGGTTGCAGGTTTTTAATCTCTTCAATCGCTTTGATAAAAGGAACTCCTGAGTTTGGCGGGCCATCGTCGGAATAAATAACTTCTCCGCCAAATGCTTCTATTTCCAAAGGAGCATAAAAAAAAGAATAGATGCAATCGTTGCGATATTTTTTGCGTAGTCGTAACTGACCTTCCACTACATTTTCGGCTTTCGAAAAATAATCCTTAATGCTCAGTCCAAGTTCTTTTGCTCCATGCATAGTTGTTAGCAAAAAAAGTGGAACACGGTCGGGCTCTTTGTGCGAGAGGGTTGTTAAAACCCGTTGCATTGACGTCATTTCATTGGCTTTCATACCTTTTCCCCCATCAGTTTAGTTACAATTTCCAGCGCGTCGGCAGAATCCTTTCCACAGGCGTCGGCGCCTACTTCAAGCCATAGCTGATTATCAAGCCGAAAGGGAGCGCCTCCTACCACAATCTTCACCTGAGAGCCGGCTAACTTTTCTTTTACCTCTTTCACTCTGAGGGCAGAGGGGAGCATTAATACCGACAGTAGCAGGATTTTTATTTTTTCTTCTTGTACGATCCTCACCAGATGATCTGTTTTTAATCCGCCGCCAAGATCCATCAATTCAAATCCACTCGCCCGTAGTGTAGAGTAGATTATACGTTTCCCCAGCAGATGATAGTCCTCAAAAACGCCGATTGCCATTTTAGGCTGATCCATTCGAAGCGGGCTTGCAGGCGGAAGCAGTTTGTCAATAATAGTTTCACAAATTACGCCGCTCATATAAACTTGTGAAAGCGCCAATTTCCCATCTTCCCATGCCTCTCCGATGTGTTGAAGGGTATCCGACACCAGTTTACTGGCAACTTCCATTGGGGAACCCTCGCCCACTGCTTTGCGAATGATTGATTCGGCTTTTGATTGATCGAGCGCCAGGAGCGCCATTTCGAAGTCTTTTGAGTGTAGGGTTAGTTTGTCCATTTTTCAGATTGGTTATTTACGATTCAGTAGAGATCCCATACTTTTTAAGTTTATTCAACATCGCCTCCTGCTCAAATGGTTTTGAAATATAATCATCGCAACCGTTTTCCAAAGCTCTGTTTTCATCGCCACTCAGGGCAAAGGCTGTAAGCGCTATAACAGGCAGATCCGGTCTGAAGGATTTTATTTGTTTCGTAGCTTCAAAACCATCTATGACAGGCATTTTCAAATCCATCATTACCAATGATATCAGAAGGTTTTGGCGGCAGGCGTCAATGGCTTGTTGCCCATTTGCAGCCACAACCACATCAATTCCTTTCTTATGAAATATCCGTTCCAGCAAAAAACTGGCATATAATTCGTCTTCAGCAATAAGAATAAGTGGTTTGACAGTTGGATTTACTGCGATTTCCTTCTGAACCTGCTTTTCATTGCCGACCAAATAAACCGGAATCGTGAAAAAGAAGGTGGAACCTTCACCCTTCACAGATTCAAGCCAGATATTGCCACCCATCAGTTCTACAAAACCTTTTGCAATGGACAACCCTAACCCGCTGCCTTCGTGTCCGCGGGTATCTGACAGATTTTCCTGCGTGAATTTATCGAAAATGATTGCCTGTAATTCTTTGTTTATTCCAACTCCTGTATCTTTAACAAAAAATTCAAGCTCGTTTCCTTTTACTTCAAAACCAAATGAAATCGATCCGTGTTTTGTAAACTTAATGGCATTATCCAACAAATGGGATAATACCTTGCGCAACAATTCATAGTCGGAGAATATGGTCAATTTGGGCGCTATCCGCGGCGTTTGAAGGGTTAAGACAGTGTCGTGAACTTTGCTGAAAGGCATGAACTTGTCGGTAATCACATAGAATAAATCCAATAAATCACCGAAGGAAAAATGTTTTTTTTGGATTTCTAAATTCCCCGATATGATGAGGGATATATCTATAAAATCGGTAATAGTATTCATTAACCGATTGCTGCTTGATTTTACTATTGTAAGATAGTGTTCTCTTTCATCCTGTGTCAGATCTGGATCGCCAGTAAGCTGGCCAAATCCAAGGATACTATTCAAGGGAGTACGGATTTCGTGGGAGATGTTCTGTATGAAAGCCTTTTTCAACCGATCGGCGGATTCGGCTTTTACCAATGCTTCCTGTAAACTAACAATCATTTGTTTTCTTTCATTAATATCCTCTTTCACTGCCAGGAAATTGATGATTTTCCCTCTGGAATCAACGATAGGAGAAATGGACACAGATTCCCAATATAATTCCCCATTTTTCTTTTTGTTAATGAATTCATTTCGGTATTCATTACCTGAAAGGATGGTGTCCCATAGGATTTTATAGGTTTCTTTGGGAGTTTCGCCAGACTGCATAATTCTGGGGTTTTGCCCAAGCAACTCCTCGATTGGATACCCGGTAAGTTCACAAACTTTGGGATTTCCATAGACAATATTCCCATCAGGGTCGGTTATTAGAATAGAAGCAGGGCTTTGCTCCACAGCGCGGGATAATTTTTTAAGTTCGTTTTCTGTACTTTTCTGGTCGGTGATATCCTGAGTGACGCCAAAAACGTGATCAGGAGCGCCTTGTGCATTGTTGAAAAGGTAACCAAAGGAATGTAACCAATGAATATCGCCGTTAGGATAGATTACGCGGTAGGTATTGTCAAAAGGAACATTCTCTTTTACGGTCTTCTCTAGATTTTTTTCGCCGTAATCACGATCTTCTATATGAACATGATTCTGCACATCGTCCAGTGTTTCTGCAAATTCTTCCATAGAAATGCCGAATAAAACCTGATGCCCTTCCGACCACTCGACCTTATTCGTCGCGATTTCAAATCGCCAATATGCCATTTTTGCAACAGAAAGAGCAAGATTTAGCCGTTTTTCGCTTTCAATCAAAGCCTCCTCCATCAACTTGCGATCGGTGATATCATTAACAACAGTAAAATAGTATTTTTTGTCTTGCAGATAGATATTTTCTGCTGAGAACAGCACATGTTTGATACCGCCGTTTTTCGTTTTTAACTCGGTTTCTGCGTTGGTTACCTTACCATTGCTTTCGGCTTTCAGTGATAGGGCATGTATTATTTCCGTGGTTACAACACCTAAATCCAGAGCTGTTTTACCAATTAATTCATGGTCGCTGAATCCAAGCAAACTGCAATATGCTTCATTCACTTCAAGGTATTTGTGATTGTCAGGATCAATCAAACAACAAGCCGATGGGTTGATTTGAAATAATTTTGCAAACTTTTCTTCTGAGAACTTGATTTTTGAGATATCGCTGGCAACACCAAAAATAGTATGCTTCAGCGTTTCGTCTTCAACCGGTTGAGAAGCAGTTGTTTTTGATTCAATTTTCAGCCATTTTTCAAACTTCTGACGAAGAATGGATTTTAGTGACGCCCCGCTATTTTTTTTTATTTTTTTCATTAATTGGATATAGGTAACGATATATATACTGCAAACGGGTTAAATAATGACATTCTGGTTGCAAATTGCCAATCGCAAATTCCCAATCGCAAATTTATAATTCGTGATTTTATGGATTGTAAACCCATTATTCTCTCTTGTTTTTCCCTTGGGATTTGGCGCTTGAAAGTTGGGACTTGAAATTTTATAACTGTATGATTCTAACCTGTTTTGAGTATGGAAGTGGTTATTGTAATATTTAATGAAACCTTTTATTCCTAATTTTAACGCTCTGCGCCATTTTCAGCAAGACGCAAATATATATAATTTTGTTTAATTGCAGGTCAAAACGTTCGATGACAATATTATAAATCGCTCTGTTTTTGTATGATAACGGGAGTGTTTGCAATTCCATTGTTTTTAACATTCCATACGCTGTTGATATCATTGTCAATAGATTTGCTGAATAAAAATAACATTTCGTGAAAGTTTACCGGTTTCAAAAACCTAAAAGGGTTAAGGTCAAAAATTGTATTTTAATTTTGATACCTTTGGTGTCCATTCTGCCTGGCAACCTGAAAATGTTAACCATATTCCTGATGAAAAAACAGATTCTTCTGCATTTTTATATTCTGATTGTGTTTATGCTATTAATGGTGGATACCAGCCTGCCTGCACAGAAGAATGCCGATAGTTTGCTGAAAATCATTAGCGCTTCATCAGGAAAAGCCAGGTTCGACGGGCTGAAGGCTCTGGGTAAAAACTATAAGTTATTGGATCCGGCAAAGGCGATTAAATACGCCGTTGAAGAGAGAATGCAGGCTATCGCTATGAAAGATCGGGTTCTTGAGGCTGACGCCCTGAATGATATTGCAATTCCAATGTTGATGATGCAGCAAAACAGGCAGGCGATTCTGTTTTTGCAGGAAAGCGCCCTGATATATGATTCGTTGAACGATGAAGAAGGCAAGGCAAAGGTTATCAATAACCTGGGAATTGCCTGGTCGCAGATTGGTTCTTTTGAAAACTCATTGGATTGCTATCATAAAGCGCTGTCCTGGTATAATAAAAATAAGGATATGCCAAATCAGGCGCGCGTTTACATGAGCCAGGGACTGGTTTACGAACAGCTTAAAAAGTTTGATCAGGCGTTGTGGGCACATCAAAAAGCATTGGAGATTTTTACCGGAGAAAATAATGAACGGATGATGGCTGATGCAAGCGTAAATCTCGGCGTTGCTTATAAATCAATGGGAAATTTTACAAAAGCTGAGATTTATTTTTCCAGAGCGCTCGATTTTTACGAGCATCGCCAAATCATTTTCGGTATGGCAGTGGCAACCAATAACCTTGCCCAGCTCTATAAATCAAAGGGCGATTTTAAAAATGCATTTGTCTGGTATGGCAAAGCGCTGCCGTTGATCCGGCAAATCCGTAATACATGGGCGGAAGCCGCCGTTTACCTCGACCTTGCCGATATTCACTACCAGCAGGCGCACTGGAATGAGGCGCTCAGCAACCTTACCAACGCTGAAAGGCTGAATACCCCCGAAAACGATCCCGGTCTGCAATCCCAGATTTTTCACTTTTACAGCCGGGTGTATGATACGCTGCAACAATATCGCCTTGCCCTGGATTTCTTTAAACGATATACTGCGCTGAAAGATACCCTGGCGTCGGCAGAAAAAACAAAGGTGATTGAGGAGCTGAGCATCAGGTATGAAACAGAGAAAAAGGGCGCTGAAAACGATCTACTTAAATCCGACATCCAGGTTCATAAACTACGCCAATGGATGCTTACGGCATTCGCTCTCGCCGCACTGCTGACTGCCATTTTTCTCGCCGGTATCTTTATCCGTAAAAGAAAACAACTAATCCTCAATAAAATCAAATCTGAACAAGAGGCTCAGGAGGCAAAAGAGGATATAGGGAAAATGAGCCAGGCGCTCGCCTCCAAAGCCCTTCACCTTGCCGGCGACGCGGAGAAAAAGGCAGCATTTGCAGAAAAACTTGCCGC
Organism: Bacteroidota bacterium; assembly: GCA_037131145.1. GTDB lineage: Bacteria > Bacteroidota > Bacteroidia > Bacteroidales > FEN-979 > CAIVAT01. The sequence goes on along the minus strand of JBAXRP010000035.1, from coordinate 14,175 downwards.
ACTTGTCCCGTTTATAAACGAGGAAGGACAAACTGTTCTGCAAAGCCTGACGGACGAATTTACTAAACCAATTGATGACAATCTGTGGGAAGAGTTTGAAAAATATTTCGAAAAGATGCATCCCGCCTTCCTGGCAAAGCTGTCTTTACGCTTTCCTGATCTGACAACCAACGACCGGAAAATATGCGCCATGGTGAGGCTCGACCTCTCCACCAAAGAGATCGCCCTCATGCTCAACAGGAGTATCAGGACTATTGAGTCTGCCAAATACCAGATTAAAAAGAAATTGAACCTCGGAGATGACCAGAATTTCACCTCGTTTCTTATCTTACTGTAATTCATGTCATTGCGATTTTCCATAAATCCAATCAGTAGTTTTCAAGTACACTTTTCCAAAATCTGCCCATTTCCCAGTACGTTTCCAGTACCCCAAAATTAGGTTTCCGGGACTGCAATGTTCTAATATTGTAAAATGGAAACTGAAAACAATTCCCTTCCCTTTTCCTCCGGGCTGCCTGATCAGGATAAAAACAACATCGCTTCATCTTGGGATGAAGAATCGTTATGTAACAGCGCTGAATATGATCAGGCTGATGTAACACGAACTTTGACCCAATTTGCCGAAAAGGCGAAACTTGAAGGGAGTGTTTACCGAAAACTTCTCGATGAACTAAAAAAGATGGCAAACCCTAACACTTAACACTTAACACTTGATCTCTCATGAAACATCTGCAAGTATCATTTTTATTCCTGATCCTGTTTTTCCCTGCATGTCTCTTTGCCCAAACTCAGGAACAGGTTCAGATGGCTAACAACCCATTGGCAAAAGCTAATTCGATCGGATTTCAGAACTACTATGCGCCCAGTCTGTTTGGTCTGCCTGGGCAGTCGGTCAACACGCTGATGATCCGGCCCGTAGTGGTCACGCCGCGGTTGATCGTGCGGGCAACCCTGCCGCTAATGACGGTCCCGACCATGAAAAGCGCACCCTTATCGGGGATGGGCGATATCAACATCTTCGCCACTTATGTGTGGTTCAATCCCAAATCCTATACCAATTTTGGGATTGGTCCCATCGTGGTTCTGCCTTCAGCTACTGATTCCATACTGGGAGCCGGGAAATACCAGTTGGGGGCAACAGCCGTATTGGTGCAGCCACTGAGCAAAACCGTCATGGTGGGCAGTTTGATCACCTGGCAGGCTTCGGTTTACAGCGCAAATAAGGCGGCAGAAACCCGTCCATCAACGAGTCTCCTCAATTTTCAGCCGTTTTACATTTTCCAGATTGGAGCCGGATTTACGCTGAAAGGCACTGCGGTTTGGATGTTTGACTTGACCAACGGCCATTACGCCATACCGTTGGGGTTCGGCGTAGGTAAGGTAATGGTTTCCGGAAAAGCGATCATATCCATGGGGATCGAACCTCAGTTCACCGTTCTTCATTATGGAATTGGTCAGCCTGAGTTCCAGTTGTTTGCCGGATTGAATATTCAATTTCCTGCAAAAGGAAAACAGTCGGCAAAGAGCGAAACTGATAAATAATGAAAAAATGAAAAGAAAACTCTATCGTTTTATCGCAATCAGTTGTCTAACATTTCTGTCGGAGACACGGGCAAGAGCCATCTTCCGCATGAAAGCCAAAGACGGCAATTTGTCACTTCGCCTTGATAAAATGAAATATTTATTGTTATTTCGCCTTGATAAAATGAAGTATAATATATAATTTTGCCTTGATAAAATGAAATATTTAAACATAAGGTTAATTGATCACAATGGAAAGGCACATTGAAAAGGCGCTGAATGAATGGAAATTAAACCAATCAAGAAAGGTGTTGTTGCTCAGGGGAGCGCGACAGGTGGGTAAAACATGGTCGGTCCGGAATCTGGGAAAAGGGTTCCGGTATTTTCTTGAGATTAACTTTGAGTCGGCAAGGGGGATTCACCAGTTTTTCACCCACGATCTCGATCCGGAAGAGATTTGCCGGAATTTATCGGCTTATTACAATGTGCCTGTAACTGACGGAGAGACGCTTCTTTTCTTTGATGAAATACAAGCATGCATTCCGGCCATTTCATCCCTGCGTTTTTTTTATGAAAAAAAGCCGGGTTTGCATGTTATTGCGGCAGGATCATTACTTGAATTTGCATTGGAACAATTGCCTTCTTATGGTTTGGGAAGGATTGAACATCTGTTTATGTATCCCATGTCGTTTGATGAATATTTGCTTGCCGGCGGTCAGAAGGAGCTCCTTGAACTGAAGTCCGAAAGCAGTCCGAAAAAACCTTTGAACCCGGCAATTCATACACGATTGATTATACTGTTGAAGGAATTTCTTTATACAGGTGGAATGCCGGAGGCCGTAAATACATACATTCAATCGAAGGATTTACGAAAAACAAGTCGTGTTTTGGATCAATTTTTAAACGGGTTGATGGATGATTTCGCCAAATACAAGTCAAGGGTCGCACTTTCCAGGCTCAGGGAGGTTTTTGATGCGGTGGTGTTTCAATCAGGAAGCAAATTCAACTTATCCAAAGCCTCGCCTTCGTCAAATTATTTTCAGATCAAAGAGGCGATTAATCTGTTGGAGATGGCCGGATTGATTTACAAAGTCCATCACACATCGGCAGATGGGATACCACTTGGCGCTCAGATAAATTTATCGAAATTCAAGATCATCATGTTTGATCATGGCATTTACCAGCGAATTATGGGCATGGATTTGGCAGAATATTTATTGGCAGACAGTTTCTCTGCTATCAATAAAGGAAATATTGCAGAGCAGTTTGCCGGAACTGAAATGATCAAATACGTAAATCAGGGAACACGGAATAACCTCTTTTACTGGCACCGCGAAACCAGGGGGAGTAATGCAGAAGTAGATTATCTGTTTCAGAAAGGAAAAACGATCATACCAGTGGAGATCAAATCGGGAATACAGGGGAAAATGCAAAGTCTTCAGATATTTTTAAAAGAGAAAGGAATCTCATCCGGCATTAGGGTTTCCATGGAAAACTTTGGACAATATGGTAATTTTCAAATCTACCCTTTATATGCTATACATGAGCTAATAAATCAAAGCGCATAATTTATACTCATCTCAATATTCACATCAAATACAAATAATTGTAACGCCATGAAACAAAACTCCAACATTTCCAGCGCCACTTTATTCCTTTTCCTGCTCCTTCCGTCCATCGCTCTGCAATTCATTGCGATTTCAGCGACACAGGCTTGCACCATCTTCCGCATGAAAGCCAAAGATGGTACGATCACCCTTGCCCGCTCCATGGAGTTCGGCGTCAACCTGAGTTACGACCTGATCGTGGTTCCGAGGAACAAACCCTTCTTCAGTCCCTCGCCGGTTAGCAAATTGGGTTTGAAATGGACAACCCTGAACGGATATGTAGGCGTAGCAAGTATGGGAATGGATTTCGGCGTGAGCGACGGGATGAACGAAAAAGGGCTCTCGGTTAGCGTGCTCTGGTACGAAAGCGATATGCTGTACCAAACCGTCGCTCCTGCCGACAGTGGTAAAGCCCTTGCCCAGGTTATGTTTGCTGACTGGGCGTTGGGAAATTTTTCCACTGTTGACGAAGTGAGATCAGCGCTATCAAAGGTCAAAGTGTTTTTCTATTCCGATCCTTCAAAGATGAAAATGCCCGTCACCGTTCATTTTATTGTTTACGACGCCAATGGCGGCTGTATTGTGGTGGAGTACGACAAGGGACAATGCAACATTTACGACAACCCATTGGGAATCATGACCAACGCGCCATCGTTGCCATGGCAATATACTAATCTCCGCCAGTATATTGGGCTGGAGAATGTCAACCCGATTCCTGTTAAAGTGGGTGGATTCACTTTCAACCCTACCGGGCATGGCGACGGGATGCTCGGCATTCCGGGCGATTACACGCCTCCCAGCCGGTTTATCAGATTGGCAATGTTCGAAAATTTCGTTACCCGCCAGCCCGATGCAGCCTCAAACCTTAACCTCTGCCAGCATATTATCAACACCTTTTCAATCCCACTCGGCATCATCGTTGATAAAGACGCCAGCGGAAATATTGTATCAAACGAATCAACACAGTGGGTTACCTTTCGCGACCTCACCAACCGGCAGTTCTATTTCAAAACCTACGAAAATCCGACACTCCGTGTGATTGACCTGAAAAGACTCGATTTCTCGGCAAAAGAGGTTCGAAGGATACAGATGTACGGCTCAATTCAAACAATTATTGATATCACAAATAAGAAATAACAGCAGGGTCGCTTATGGAAATGACCCATTCATGTGTCAAATCATCAAAGCTATGAAAACAATCAAACAGGTAACCTTAGTAATCGCACTGATCACTTTGATCTTTTCGGGTTGCAACAAAAAATCAGCCGACCCGGTCGAAAACGCAAATATTGGGGGGAATTATGAACTCGTCCTGAAAGGGCAAGCTGTCGGGTCTCCGGATATATATTCTCTTTTGACGCTAATCCAAACCGGAACATCCGTAACCGGGACAATATCTCTTCACAATTCGGCAACTACGGGAGTTATCTTAGGTTCGGCAAATGGAGGCATAATTTCATTCTCGGTTGATTTGGGGTCGGATGCAACTCCATTTTCATTCTCAGGCAGTTTCGATCCACTTTTAAAACCATCCCTGATAAGCGGAACGGTCACCTACCTTGGTCAGGCAGTTCAGGCAACACTTCAGGCTACCATGGGAATGAACTTTGACAGCGTTTGTAATTCGCTGGCAACCAATCCATACGTCTTCACAAAGGTAAATACCGCGCCAAACCCCACAGGAGCGCCGGTAATATTCATCCATGGCATGGGAGCAAACCTGAAATGCTGGATTGGCACATCCAATCTCGGACCAACTTATGATCTCGTTAACGAGTTGAGCGCGACATTCAAGGCAAAACACGATATCTGGTTGTTTCAGTACAACTGGAAAGATTCGATCATCATTAACGGCAGGGCGCTGAAGGATTCGGTGCAACGTTTCGGACTCGTGAGTCCTATTCTCGTCGGACATTCAATGGGCGGACTCGTCTCCAGGGGTTATATTGTCAGTGGAGGTTCAATCTCAAAGCTGGTAACACTGGGAACTCCTCATCTGGGGACACAACTGGTTGAACTGATTGACATCCCCCTGGTTTGCATGATGAACTTTCCCGGTCCCCGAAACATGATGCCAGCGCCTGAAGGGAAGTATATTAAATATATTCTTGATTCCCCGATTGATGTCGCAAACCGGAGTAAATACTACGCAATTGGAGGGCAGATAAAGGGGGAATTCGCAACAATAAACGGCGTACCAGGCTGGAAGTGGGCAATATACCCGGCCGACTGGTATAGTTCGATAGATAAATTGGGCTATTTCCTTTTTAAAGGGTTAAGTCCTTTTCCAGATAACGACGGATTAGTACCTGTGCCATCAGCGCTTTTTAACGGGGGCGGGGTTAATAATCCGTTAGATTTGCAACAATGGATTGATCACTTCAACCTCGTGTGCCCTGCACATGCGCCTCAGATTTTAGACTATCTCAATACGCTGTAAATGTTTTGCGTGTTAATTTTATCACAAAAACTGAATCTATATGAAAAAGCCATCGGAATTCACAATGAAAATGAGAAATAACGACTGGTATTATTTTACCGGATTGATTTTTTTCTGTTTAATGCCATTAATTGGTTCCGCAGGCGAAGCGCCTGAGGTGATTTTCTTCAATGGAAAGATCATCACCCTCGACAAGTCGAATAAGATCGTGGAGGCGGTGGCAGTTCTCAACGGAAAATTCCTTGCTGTCGGAAGTGACGCCGAGATTAAAAAACTGGCAGGTCCGAACACAGTATTAATCGATCTGCAGAAGAAAACGGTTACGCCCGGATTTATTGACGCACATACCCACCCCGTTGAAACGATGTACCTTACAACCGACTTTGTGAACTGTCGCTACCCGGGTGTGCCATCGGTAAAACAGGCGCTCCGCAACATGACTGATTCGGTGAAAACGGCGAAAAAAGGGCAATGGATATTGGCAGCCTGCGTTTCCGCCTCCCAAACCAAATTTGCCGAGAAGCGGATGCCTACCCTTGCGGAGCTGGATTCGATTAGTCCCGACAACCCCGTGGTGGTACTCGACGGAACCCATCTTTTCGTAGTAAACAGCAAGGCGCTTGAGGTCATCGGGGTTAAAAAGGGCCAGACCAAACTCCCCCATGGCGGCGGGATCGGTCTCGACAGTAACGGCAATCCCAACGGCACGCTGACTGACGCTTTTGCCGATGTTCCTTCGGTTCTTACCCCGGTTCAACTGGAAAGTTTCTTTACAACCGGTATCCAAAAATTCTGGAACAGTTACGGCTTCACTTCAGTAATGGGTATAACCCAAGCCGCAGTGGTACCGGTATTGCAAAAAGTGGCGGCAAGCGGGTACAAGCCCACGTTGAGATATTCTATGTCGGTGTGGAAAGCTGCCAACGGCGAGGATATGCCCGAAGATTTGTCGGTATTTGCATTGCCGGCAGGAAGCGATCCCGATTTTTATCGTTTTGCAGGGATCAAAGCCTGGGTGGATGGCGAAAATGACGCCCGCACCGGACTTATGTGCAGCCCCTACCTTGGCCACAAAGAGACCGATCCCGCAGGCGGACATGGCGCGCAGGTGACCTCCGAAGAGCAGGCGATAAGGTTGGCAAAGATCGCCCAGAAAAACGGGGTGATCTGCATGCTGCACTGTTCGGGCGACAAAGCAATGGCAATCGGCATGACTACCTACGAAAACCTTTGCGCATCAGGCAAGCCGAAAAACATTTTCAGGATCGAGCATTTCGGGGTATTCCAGATGTACCAGAACCAGCTCGACAGAGCGGTAAAACTTCACGATAAGGGACTACGCATCTCGGTTCAACCCACCTGGTTGACGGTTTTGGTGAAATCCGACATCGAAGACATGGGCTATGAACGTGCCGCAACCGGTTTCAGGTTCCGCACGATGGTGAATGCCGGGCTTGAACCCGCAGGAAGCACCGACGTAACCGGCGTTTACCTTGAAAACACCAACCCCATGAAAGCAATTTATGCCACCGTGACCAGGAACAGCGACGCCGGAAAGTTTGAGCCTGAACAGGCGCTTACCGTCACCGAATCGCTTAAAATGTGGACTGTTTGGGCAGCAAAAGCGCTGGGGGAAGAAAAAGTAAAGGGATCGATCGAACCAGGAAAGTATGCCGACATGATAGTGCTGTCGGATGACATCCTGACCATCGATCCTGAAAAGATCATTGATATCAAAATTGAAAAAACCATTGTGGGAGGAAAAGTCGTGTATTCGCTGAAATAAATAAAATCTGAAATGGAATTTATTGCCAACATCACTTGTCTTTAAAAAATAATGAAAGAACTTTTAACCTTAAACATAAACCTTTAACCCTTAAACCCTTAAACCAAATTCACATGAAAACAAAAAACTTTCTCAGAAAAATTCTGTCGGCCGGCTTCATGCTGTCGCTGATTATCGTAGTTGTGATGTCGTGTAAGAAAAAGGATGACGAGCCTATACCTCCATCGCCGCCTGTTCCACCGTCGCCTCCCGCAACTCCGTCTGCATTTGTTCCCAGAACTCTTCATTTCATGACAGAATATGAAAAGACCAACGGAATGAGATTTCCGGGCTACGCTTACAGGCTCATCAATCGCGGACTTGTTGGAGAAGATGTACCGGAAATCCCAAACCCATTAAAGAAATTGGGTAAAAACCTTTGGGAAATTTATGATTACGAGCACACTGAGCATGAGTTCGCAAAAATTGATGACGAGTTGGGAAATATTTCAAATCAGATTACGCTGCTAACCACAGAAGTAAACCAGTATGGCAATGCAATATTAGGCGAGGTTGACTTTATGACAACTTTGTTATCTGCTGAAAACATTAAACCATTATTAACCGACATTAACAATATGTGGTTTGCTAATCCAGGCGCATGGACATCTTATATGGATTTTGTTTCCGCATCCGCATCGTATGAAAGGAATCCGCAAAATGCCGATTCCATAAAATTGATGAATGAAGCAACTGCAAATGTCGCCCAGTTTGCCATAAATGCCAATTCAATAAAAGTATGGAGCGACCTTTCAACCGTTGCAGGCCTTATCAATTTGAGCGGGAATACGGGAATATTTTCTCAATTTGCACAAACCCTGGCAGCCAAGGCAAAAGGAAAAGTGCTTGATTCTTCACAGGCTATGCAGTATTATAAAATGTTGGAAGGATATTTTATTAACATTCTTCAATATCAATCAAATGCAGAGACAATGATTATCAATATTGATAATTATCTCGACACTACCGGCGTAACCGCAGCAAAAGACTATAATACCAAATTTGCACCTGTTATTCAAGGGGAAGTGGACGCATTTTTATATGCGGTTGATTATCTTGTCACAAATATATCCGATTACCGGACTTCCGCAAGGTTTAATTATGACATGGGATACAGAAATGCAGGATTAGCGCCTGACAATGTTTTTATCCATGCGCTTGCAAGAGCACAGTTATTAGCTAACATGATTTATGATGGATTGGGATTAGGCTACCCTGTTATGTGCGGCTATATTCTTACCCCTCAAAATTATTCTAACGGGAACTCACCTCTTATGACGCAGTTCAACCTGAGTTTCAGCAACTACGGACAAACAGTAACAAGGTCGGTAAGTGCAACTCCGATTGCAAGTCAGATACCATACACCTATTGGGGAGCAGGCAGCGTTGCAAAATGCGGAGCCGATAATAACTGGACTGCTTTCCGTTGCGGAACCCTTGGCGCCGCTGATGGCGGCTGGCATACAGGTCAGATCCAGGTAACGATTCCCGATAATGGCAACATGTATTATCCCTGGGCGCACTGGACGCCCATCCAGGGGTACGTGCAAACGATGTTTTATAATCCGGCTGATCCTGACCAAACTCCAACCACATCAAGTACGCAGTCAAACACCATGCAATTTGGTTACTTTTCGGTAAACTGGCAATGGGGTTATCTTTACATGTCAAATTTCAATCAGGAAGGCTGGCAGCATACTGATAATTTTACCTGCAATCTTTATAATACAGTTGGATTTTCAGGAAAAAAGGTTCCATCACCACAGGTTTCAACAACCGATAAAAATGATGAGCTGTATCCTCATGGTACTGCGGATGTGACGTTCAATTACCCGGATAATTGCTGCGGCATGATGGAAATGTACGGATATGCAGTCACCACCGGCTATTATTATATCGCATTTGACTTGATTTATTATAATATGCAGGCAATAAGCGATCCGGGTAACCTTGTTGGTTCAGATTTGCAAGCCTGGGGTTCGTACAATTCAATGTACAATTTTGCCGGAAGCGGAGGAAGTGATCTCTGGGTGACCATGGGAACCAATATTTATCAGATATATAACAACGGAACCTGGTCTTCGGATGGCAAGCTCAGAGACAGCGACCATTATAACAATTTAGTGAACAACTGGTGCTATGGAATGGGCGTTGAAACAGGAATAAAACGAAACACCAATTATTCTCCTTCATTTCAGTATGTTTATCAAACTCATAACATTACCAGTCCGTCTTGTACTATTCAGATGGGCGTCGCATTTCAGTTTATTTATACAGGATTTTTCCTGACCAGCAAATAGTTTAATACCTATTGTTAATTTTTTTCAGTGTACGCAAATTCCAAGTTCCAGATTCCAAGTCTTAATTTCCAAAACATTGCTTTCAAGGTTTATTAAACATGACTCCCTTTCGTTTTTACCTTGGGATTTGGAAATTGGGATTTGGGAATTTGGGATTTGTGATAAGAATGTCACAATTTTAAACGTATGCAGAATTGATAGAAACCAATATTTTTTAACGACACAGTTTGACCTACTCGCTATGTACTTTTGACCCCAATAAAAACGTTGCGTCATGGGATCAAAAAACATCAGTTTTCATCAACTGCAAATCCGGGCTGCCGCGTTGGAAACAACAACCTCCGAAATTGACCTCCGCGCTGTGTTTACCGAACGGAACCATTTCTACCTGAACGAGTTCACACTGTTTTTAGCGCACTTCACCGCCATCCCGAATTTTAGCCAGGAAATCAACGTCGACTGTAAAAGAGCCAGCAAATGCTTTATACAACGATATAACGGTGAAATCCGGTCCGACAGGCTGCTTTCCGACTGCCTTAATATCCAGATCATCTGCTCGTTCAATACCGATATTTCCAAAGTTGACAGCGCCCCGATGCGGAAAGGAAGGTTGATAGCCAAATATGAATTCAAAGAGCTGGCGATTGAAAAAGCTCAAAAGCTGTCTCAAAAGTTGGGCTTCCCGCACATTTTCAATGCTCCGGCGACCCTTACAGCCATCAATAATCAGGGGGAAAAGGATTTCGAGCAAGGAAGGGCGAGGGGGCAGATTGGGTTTAAAGCAGTAGGCACGAACTAAAATAAATTCAGATGTTTTCAGTACCTTTGATATAAAATCAGACCAACATTCCTGAAACTATCCCCATTTATTCTCAAAGAAATGATAATTAAGTTTTCGGAATAATACTGCTCATATCCTCGAAATTAATCACCAATAGACATGGAGCGCAACTCGGAAATATTGTTTTATTCTGCCGGTGACGGTAAGACTAATATTCAGGTAAGATTAGACGAGGAAACTGTATGGTTGAATCAAAAACAAATAGCCGAATTATTTGACAAAAACAGGGTGACCATAACAGAGCATATTAAAAATGTCTTTTTAGAGGGAGAACTCGAAGAAGGCGCAGTATGTCGGAATTTCCGACATACTGCAGAGGATGGCAAAAGGTATGACACGCAGTATTACAATCTTGATGTGATCATCTCAGTCGGTTACCGTGTAAAATCCCAGCGCGGCACACAGTTCAGGATTTGGGCAACCCAACGGTTGAATGAGTATATTGTAAAAGGCTTCGCATTGGACGACGAGCGATTAAAGCAGGGGGGCAAAAACACCCGATACTTTCAGGAACTGCTCCAGCGGATCCGCGATATAAGAAGCAGCGAGCGGAATTTCTACCAACAGGTTACCGATATCTATGCTACCAGTATTGATTATAACTCTCAAAATAAATTGACCCAACAATTCTTCGCCACTGTACAAAACAAAATGCATTATGCCGTTCATGGACAAACTGCTGCCGAATTGATTAAAAGCCGCGCCGACAGCACAAAAGCATCAATGGGATTGGTGAATTTTAAAGGTGATTACATAACCGCCCATGATGTCAGGATTGCAAAAAATTACCTGACGGAAAAGGAGCTCAACCAGCTTAATTTAATCGTGTCGCTGTATCTCGATTTTGCCGAGTTGCAGGCTTCCAATGAACGACCGATGAAAATGGCAGAATGGATTGCAAAACTTGACCAGTTTTTGGCTTTGAGCGAAAAAGAACTTTTGCAACATGCCGGTAAAGTGAGCGCTGAAGAAGCAGTTAAAAAAGCCATTGGTGAGTTCGGGAAATACAGGACGGAACGCGTAAGAAACCACATTTCCGATTTTGACAAGGCGATAAAAGAGTTGGAAAAAACAGATAAAAAATGAGATTTTACGCGCTCGACGTCGAAACCGCCTACCCGGATCAATCCACCATCTGCCAGATCGGGATTGGATTAAATACGGAATCGAGCCTTTCGAGGCAAAATGGCTCGATTCGGTTCAGGTAGCCCGAAAAACCTGGATTGGTCTTGAAGGCGGATACAATCTGGCTAACTTAGCGGCGCATCTTGGGATCGAGTTCCGGCATCATGACGCGCTGGAGGATGCGGTGGCGTGCGGCAGGGTGGTTGTGGAAGCCAAAAAGGAAAATACGATTGATCTTTTCAGATGTTTTGAATAGAGGAAAATGGAATAAAAAGTCACGGATTCACAAAATAATCGCCGCCCCTTGCATAAGCATGACGGATCAAAGTCGCGCGCGTAAATTTATACCATTAGTATTGGTACAACTCCACCAACTTAACTTTGATGTCCAGCGTTTCTGCTAAGAAAAGGATGCCAGATTGTCGGGATTTACCAGACTGTGATGATGTTCATTGACATTCTTTATTCAATACATGCCATCATAACTCAGGAAGAAGTTTTTGATTTCCATGCCGATCCGTGACCATCGAGAATAATCTATCACACAGTTCCGCGGAGAAAAGAAATGTGGAAAGAAACTATCAATGAATTAAACAATCTTCTTAATTTTAACCACGAAACGTTAATATTTTCGAATGAATCAATCAGCCATGAAAAAACAAAATACCGGAAAACTGGCAATCAGGGTGCTTATCGGGGCGCTGACAGGCGTCATGGTCGGGATAACTGTTGGCGAGTACGCAACCTATCTGAGTTTTTTAGGAAAAGCTTATGTACAATTGCTTGCCATGTGCGTATATCCCTATCTTATTGCATCTCTTCTGCACGGACTTGGCAAGCTCGATACAAAAACAGCAAAACACCTCGTAGGAAGAAGCTGGTATATCTTCCTGTTCGCATGGTTTATTGTCCTTGCAGCCATGATGTTTTTTTCGCTGGTCTTTCCTCGATCAGCAGTACCCATAGAGATCGTTGCCAACAGCCAATCGGGACACATGGATTTTCTTTCGCTGATCGTTCCTGAAAACTTCTTTGGGGATATTTCAAAAAATTATGTCCCTGCCGTAGTGGTCTTTACCATTTTTTATGGCGTGGCGATGCAACGGATTCCACATAAGGCAACATTTTTGGAGATCATGGAACAGGTGAAGGCGTCGAGCCTGACGATCTGGAACTGGGTAGTAATTATTGCGCCTGTGGGAGTGTTTGCCTTATTTGCAAGCGCGTCAGGAAGCATGTCAATCAAGGAGATCGAAGGAATGTTATTGTATATCGTCGTTTTTCTGTCGGGCGCTGCGTTGTTTGCTTTCTGGATTCTTCCCATGCTAATCTCAGCTCTTGCTCCGGTAAAATATAAAGAACTTATGAAGGAACTCAACGGCGCATTTATACTCTCGCTTGTCACCACTCTTTCTGTTGTTTCTTTGCCCATCATCGCCCAGGCAATAGAGAAGTTTATCAAGGAACAATCAATTAAGGATGAAAAAATGCAGGATATAATAGGAACAAATATCTCGCTCGCCTATCCTTTCGCGCAGTTAGGGAACCTGAAAGTGTTGTTGTTCTTTTATTTTTGCAGCTTTTATTTTCAGATAGATTATTCTGCATTAGAGTCGCTGGCGCTCCCGCCTCTTACTTTACTGTCAACTATCGGAACCCCGAGCGGCACGGTAAATGCAGTCAATTTTCTTTGTGGCGTTTACCACATGCCGCCAACCACCGAAGATCTTTATGTAACCACTACAACCTTTACCCGCTACGGTCAGGTGGCGTTGAGTGTTATGGGATTTGCTTTCACGGCGCTGCTTTCCACCTTTTCTTTTTATGGAAAACTGAAACTTAACAAAAGGAAGTTGTTCGTTGCGCTGGGCAGCGGATTGGCGATAGCGCTGGGTTTTACGTGGGTTTTGAGTATATCTGTCCCGGCGCTTTTCAAAGCTCCAAAACTTCCCTATCTGAACTTCGCGATGGGTGAGGGGTTGAAGAAAAATGTTGTTTCGGCGGTGTATCTTACAGGGCAGACAATTCCTCCGTCGGACTATGATTCAACAGATACTTCATTGAACGATCATATTCGAAGAACAGCATCGTTGCAGGTTGGATATAACGCCGGAATCATTCCTTTTTGCTATTTCAACGAAACCGGGGAACTTGTTGGATTCGATGTAGCTTTCATGTACAAATTGGCGAAAGATATGAATGTAAAACTGCAATTCATTCCATTTATTTGGCCGGAACTTGAAAACGACCTGATTGCCCACAAATTCGATTTGGCAATCGGAGGGATTTATGTTACCTCGAACCGGCTACGGCTTCTTACCGCATCCAAACCCTATTTCGAAAGCCCACTGGCAATCCTTGCCAGGGGAAATATTGCGGAACGACTTACCACCCGCGAGAATGCAATAGCCCAAACTACGTTGAGCATCGGTATGTTTGACAGTCCGGTACTCCAAAAGCTAACCGCTACCATGTTCCCCGACAATCCAAAAGTACTGGTGAACAACTATTTTGAG
>JBAXRP010000034.1:0-25304 GCA_037131145.1 Bacteroidota bacterium | reverse complement strand
TAAATCCAAAATCCAGATTCGCTGCCATCCAGCATTGGGTTCCGATTAGAACCGTTGGGTATGATTTCCCATCGCGGATATCGGTGAGGGTGTTTCCGCAAATAAATGCAGGATTGGCAAGTACCAGGATGGTTTTCGACTTATCGGCGCTACAGGCGGCAACGTTTGTATAAGCATAATTGATGGTTTTCAATCCTGTTCCGGCAACGGAAGGGGTGAAAGTTCCGGTTAAGGAATTGACGCCTGATCCCGAATAGGTTCCGCCTAACGGGAGTCCGCCTTTGAGTTTGAAAGGCTTGGCATTGACCGTTGTCACCGTATCAAAGCATGAGGCGAAGCTGACAATTGGCGCAAGAGTTCCGCTCATAATGATCTTTGCCGAACTTGCGGGGTTGCCGGTAACGCAACTGAGGTTTGAGGTCAGGATGCAGCTTACGGTGTCGTTGTTAGCGGGGTTGTAGGTATAGATTGGGAGGATTGAGGGGATTGAAATGATTGAGTTTACTATCCATTGGTAGGTGGGTATTACCCCGCCATTTGTGGCAGTGGATGTGAAGGTAACTACTGCTCCCGGACAGAATGGATTTGCTGATGCCGATATGATTATTGAGGCAGGCAACGCGGTGTTTGCCGTCATCGTCACTGTGTTTGATAATGCCGGGTTTCCCGAAGGACAGAGGGTATTAGAATTCAGGGTGCAGGTGATGGCGTCGCCATTGATTGGCATATATGAATAATTCGGTGAGTTTGATCCGGCGATCAATCCGTTTACCTTCCATTGGTATTCTGGCGCAAATCCGCCATTGACAGGAACGGCGGTGAAGTTTACCTGTGTTCCGGCGCAAATCGGGTTTGAAGATGCTGAAACCGACACGCTGACAGGCTTTATTGGATTGATCGCCATTGTTATTGAATTCGAGGCAGCCGGATTGTTGGAAGTGCAAACTGTATTTGACGACGTCAATATACATTGGACAACATCGCCATTTGCCGGAATATATGTTAATGCAGGAGAATTAAATCCGGCATTGACGCCATTGATTTTCCACTGATATTCTGGATTGGCGCCGGGATTAGTTGGCGTCGCTGTAAATATCACAGAAGCGCCTTCACAGATATTATTGACAGAAGCCATAATTGAAACTTTAACCGAATCGCCGACATTTACGGTGACAGGAAAATCAACCTGGGCGCCCCAGCACTCTCCAACCTTTGGCGTGATATGATAAGTAACAACTCCAGCTATTGAACCAGCGTTTACAAGGGTTTGATTGATCACTTCTCCGAAATCCGCAGAAAAACCTGTCACCGCGCCTGAAGTGAGAGTGGCTGACCAGTGAAAGATGGTTCCGGTAACACTTGAAACTAAGGCAATATTGGTTGGGTCGCCGGAGCAGATGGTTTTTGATAATTCGCCATTCATTACCTGCGGAACCGAATCGGTGACAAGCTGCACAGTGTCCTGGTCAATACATCCGTTTGCGCCTGTGGCTTCAATCAGATAGATTCCTGCGGTTCCTGTTTTCAGTGTTTGGGTATTCCCGATGTTGATCTGACCGGTTGTGAGGTTTGACCATTGAAAGGTACACCCGATGCAACCCACAGCGTTAAATGTAACCGAATCGCCGAGACAAATTTCACGATTCGGTCCAACATTTATATCCACGCCAGGGTTGATAGTAAGCAATATGGAAGTTGTATCGGTGCGTTTATCATTATGCCTTACAAACAGATGAACCGGGTAAACTCCTGGCAATGAATAGGAATGAAGCGGGTGGATAGTGTTTGAAAAATTTGACGTTCCCGATCCGGGGTCGCCAAAATCCCAATAAACGCTATCGGCAGGAGGCCATACTATTGGATTGAACTGAACGGGATTCCACTGGCAATTTCCGCTATGACCGATATAAACATAATACCGTTGCAACAAATCCGGCATTCCTTCGTAACATTGCCTGCCTTGCAAAAAAATTGCCTTAGGCTGATAGTTGCAGGCAATTCCCGGCAAAGCGGGATTATGAATGACGCTCAACGAATCCTTCCCCGCCTCGCCGCCGTATATTTTACCATCTGGACCTCGTTGCAGATGAACGCCTGTGTTTCTGTACCCTACAAGTATTTCGCTCTCCTTGAAACGGGTAGAATCGCTCCAGGAAGCGTCATACTGGTAAATATTGGAAGGACTCCAGGGCCAGTCGCCGGTTGAACAATAAAGGTATCTCGAATCAAGCGAAAACTCAAGATAGCCCCAGGGGGATGATTCCAAATATGTGCCTGGTCTGATGAGGAATTTAGGAGTAATTTGTCCGGTTGCTGCATTAAAATTGCAAAATTCAATAGTATCCATGTGGGGATAAACCAATTTGGCGCCATCGGGCGAAACCCTCATGGTACCTGCATTTCCATAAGGAATAGGATTCCATGTCAGGGAGCTTTGACTGATTACCGGGGTGGTTGAAATTCCTGTCGCCGTTACAAGGAATGCCGCATAATTATTGGCATTAAGCATATTCCGTACAATTACCCATGCATCCCGGTTGTTTCCGTGCCTTACTGTCGTCATTAGCTCCGGAAAATCATTCATAGTTTGAAGCGCTATCTCTTTTTGACCCGGTTCAATATCTCCAAAACCTCCATCGAGGCGCATATTTACGACCGAATAATGCAACCCGCCAAAGGATGTGGGCGGCAAATATTCACACTTCATTGTGAATATATAATAGGAGCTGTCATCTTCAATTTTCTTAATAACACTGATTGTTTGATCGCTTTCACGTCCTGCCTGGAGACCGGTTCCATTTGGCATTACCTGATGATTCCGGTTCCACACGCGGTCGCCGTCGGAATAAAACAACAGGTTACCCAGCGAATCGGAAACACAAACGCTGCCGCGTTTTACAACCATCTGTCCGTCGGTCAGCGCCACCGGGGAACCGGAATTAAAGGTTATCCCCGCTTTATTGCCAAA
Organism: Bacteroidota bacterium; assembly: GCA_037131145.1. Classification (GTDB taxonomy): domain Bacteria; phylum Bacteroidota; class Bacteroidia; order Bacteroidales; family FEN-979; genus CAIVAT01. The sequence continues at coordinate 22,336 of JBAXRP010000034.1, read as the reverse complement.
GCGCCAGTTATTGAATTCCCCCTGGGAAAATCCAAAGAATGAAGACGATAAAATAAAGCCGATGATGAGTTTTATTCTCAATTGCTGTTTTTAGATCTCGTTATTGCTTTCCCCAAATATTCAATCTTTGAGACTGCTCCGAACAGTAAACAATTTGGACCAAAGTATAGTAACTATCTGTTTATCAATTGCCACGACTTTAAGGAAGGGGCAATTCAAGTTCTGGAACCTGGAACCAGGAACCTGGAACCTGGAACCTGGAACCTGGAACCTGGAACTTCCCTCCGCCTGGTAATTTATTTGTGAGAATCATAAAGCCTGTTACGCTGCTCTTTAATCTTTTCATCGGTTACATAATCATCGTATTCCATCCGTTTATCAATCATTCCTTTGGGCGAAATTTCGATGATTCGGTTGCACACTGTCTGGATAAAAGCATGGTCATGCGACGACATCAGGAGGTTCCCTTTGAATTTCATCAGCGTGTTGTTAAAAGCCTGGATTGATTCAAGATCGAGATGATTTGTAGGCGTATCGAGAATCATCACATTGGCGTTGCGCGTCATCATCCGGGCAATCATGCAGCGCACTTTTTCGCCTCCTGAAAGGACATTTGCCTTTTTGTAGATTTCTTCGCCGGAGAAGAGCATTTTTCCGAGGTAACCGCGAAGGTAATTTTCCGTAGTATCGTTTGAATATTGCCCAAGCCAATCCATCAGGTTAATCTCTGTCTGGAAAAGTTTTTCATATTCAAGTGGCAAATAAACCTTTGTAATGGTTTGTCCCCATTGATACGATCCGCTGTCGGGCTGTTCGTGCCCCTTGATGATCTCGAAGAAGGCGGTCATGGCGCGGGTATCTCTTGAAAGGAAGATAATTTTATCCTCTTTCTGCATTGTGAAGCTGAGGTTTTTGAACAACAGCTTACCATCAACGGTTTTACTCAGCCCGGTCACTTCGAGGATATGATTTCCCGGTTCGCGGTCGGGAGTAAAGATGATGCCCGGGTATTTTCTCGTTGATGGCCTGATCTCTTCGATATTTAGCTTTTCAATCATCTTTTTACGGCTGGTCGTTTGCCGCGACTTGGAAGCATTTGCGCTGAAACGGGCTATGAACTCCTGAAGCTCCTTTTTACGTTCCTCCGCTTTTTTATTTTGCGCAAGTTGCTGACGAAGGGCGAGTTGGCTCGATTCGTACCAGAATGTGTAATTTCCAGGGAATTGCTGAACTCTGCCAAAGTCTATATCAACAATATGGGTGCAGATTGAATCGAGAAAGTGGCGGTCGTGCGAGACTACCAGCACAGTATTATCAAAATTTGCAAGATAACCCTCCAGCCAGTTTACGGTTTCAAGGTCGAGGTCGTTGGTGGGCTCGTCGAGAAGCAGATTATCGGGTTTGCCAAAGAGCGCCTGGGCAAGGAGGACTTTTACCTTGTCTTTTCCGTTCAGTTCGCGCATCAGCCGGTGGTGTTGATCCTCTTTGATTCCGAGTCCGCTCAGTAAACTGGCTGCATTGCTTTCGGCGTTCCAGCCGTCAATGGCGGCAAATCTTTCTTCAAGTTCCGAAGCCCGGTTTCCATCCTCTTCCGAAAAATCAGCTTTTGCATACAGCGTATCCTTTTCGTTCATGATTTTCCAAAGCTCGGAATGACCCATCAACACAGTAGTTAGAACCGGGAAGTCATCAAATTCAGCATGATTCTGTTTTAGAACCGATAACCGTTCTCCGGGACCAAATGTTACGGAGCCTTTTGTGTTGTCCATCTCTCCGTATAGTAATTTCAGGAATGTGGATTTTCCGGCGCCGTTTGCCCCGATGATTCCATAGCAGTTACCAGGGGTGAAAACCATGTTAACATCCTGGAACAGGATGCGCTTACCAAACTGAATGCCCAGGTTTGAGACTGTAATCATATTAATTTTGAATATCAGTAAATGAAAAAAGAAAGGTACAAATAGGGTACAATCAGATATGAAAAATCTATTTTTTGGCTATTTCACCGGGTGCAAAATTACGAACTTTCCGGTTAGGATTTCGTCACCCTGATAAAGCCTATACTCAAAACGGATAAAACTGTGCAGTTTAAAAATTACAGGGAACAAGTTACAAATTCCATAAGAAAAATGAGATAAAGCCAAGGTTTAACAAGCATTAATTTTTCTGCTAATAAAACAACCCCGCCGCCTCTTCCGGCGTCACCCCTTTCAGCGGGTTTCCTACGGGAATGAATGTATCGGATAAAATCTGCTTGCGCTGCTGAAGAATCAACATCTTCTCTTCAATGGTATCCTTGCTGATGAATTTATAGGCAATTACCTTTTTATCCTGCCCAATGCGATGAGCCCGGCTTATGGCATTTAGTTCCGACATTGGATTCCACCAGGGATCGAGCATGAAAACATAACCGGCCTGGGTTAGGTTCAGTCCGGTTCCGCCGGCTTTCAGGGAAATCAAAAAGAAATTATTATCAGCCGCTTCTTTGAATCCGTTAATAACCGATTCGCGGTTTTGTGTTGAACCGGTAAGCATACTGAAACTCCACGAATTTTTTGTGAACTGTTGCGCTACTATCTTCAGATGCTCAACAAATGAAGAGAAAATAAGAACCTTCTGGTTTTCCTCTTTCAGGATTTCAAGATTGCGGATAACTTCATCCAGTTTCCCGCTTTCGCCCTCGTACTCGCGATCAATCAGCAAAGGATGACAGGCAATTTGCCTCAGCCGAATCAACGCTTTCAGTACCTGCACCGAATTGGTTTGTATTGAACCATTCTCTATGCCCGAAAGAATTTCGTTCCTTACGGCTGATTTTTCGATTTCATATAGCCGCTGCTGCGAATCGGTCATGTCGCAATAGCGGTACTCAATGGAAAGTTCCGGCAAATCTGGTTCCACTTCTATTTTCCGCCTGCGCAGAATGAAAGGCGCAACCAGTTTTCGTAACCGCTCTACTTTTTGTTCATCGCGCGCCGGATCAAAGGAGTTGATATAAATCCTTTTGAAGTCGGTCAGACTAACAAGTAATCCTGGATTCAGGAACTCCATCTGCGACCAGAGATCGGTAAGTGAATTTTCAATCGGAGTTCCGGTGAGCGCCAATTTGTGAACCGAATTCAACGAATAAACCGTGCGGCTAATCTGGGCTTCAGGGTTTTTAATAATCTGGCTTTCATCCAGAATAATATAATGAAACCGGTACTTTTGAAGAATGTCAATGTCGTTACGGCAAATCCCGTAAGTAGTGAGAATAATATCGGCTGAGTCGAAGAAATCCGAATTTTTTGTCCGCAACTGACCGGCGTGTATCATTACCTTCAGCGATGGAGCAAAACGGGCAATTTCATTCCGCCAGTTATGAATCAGCGAAGCGGGCATAACAATCAGCGAAGCAGATTTAGATTCATTTCTAACGGTTAACATCAAAGCAAGCGTCTGGATGGTTTTTCCAAGTCCCATGTCATCGGCAAGACAACCGCCAAAGCGATGTTTATTCAGGAATTTCAACCATTGAAGTCCGTCGGACTGATATGGACGCAAAGCGCCGGAAAAACCAGGCGGAATCAAGGATTGCTCAACTGGTTCAAATTCAAGATTTCGTAATCTGTCGGCAACCGATGATGAAACCGCATAATCCATTGCGGCAAGAATGGTGAAATGGCGGGCGCTGATTCTAAGGCGATCTTTTTGATTTTTTGAATAGGCAAGAAGATCGTGGTACCGGATAAACCATTCAGCCGGCAGAACGGCAATTTCACCTCCGGGAAGCGGAAACTCCCTGATACCGTCCAAAATATACTTCCGCAATTGATTGAACGGAATTTCAAGATCTCCGAATTTAACAACAGCCTGAACGTCAAACCAATCATCGCTGCCAATAACTTCGATATTTGCAGAAACTGTTCCAAGATGAAAATTAAAACCATCCTGAACAATATTAATACTTAGAGAATTGATTGCATTTCGGTTTTGGTTAATCCATTCGATCATCATAAAGAGATCGTTCGCAGTAATTCCGGTTTCCTTTGGAAGCCCGAAAACACTTTCGTTGATTTGCCTGAGTCCGAGTTTGGAAATTCCGGCATGAATTTCATTCTCCCATTTCAGGTCGCGGGTGAGCCGGTAAAAAGTATAGGTATCGTCAACAAGTTTTAATTCGGTAAATACCAGTTGCTTCTTCCCGCGCATGATTCGATATTTCCCGTAACGGTAATGGATAATCAACACCACTTTGCCCTGCCAGTCAATTTCGAGCGATAATTCTGCCGCCCTGGACGAAGCGCTTTCATGCACGGTAAAGCCCTCGGCTTTCACCTGACCGGTTTTCAGCGTTTTAAGGATGAAAGTTTCAAAGTACTTTTTTTCAGTGGCGGCAGGAATGAGGATGTATTCTTTGGTAAGGAATGGATTGAGTTTTTTTCCCTCAAATCCATCTCTGAACCTGATTAACCTGCCATTATGGATTAGCAGGCATGGATTTTCGGTAAGAACCGTGGTTTCTTTCATTCGCAGATCAAGCGGTTCTTCATTAACAGTAACTTCAAGGATATACCGCGAGCCATCGGCGCCTTTTGAAAAGCAGAACCAGGGTTCGGCAAAGGATTCAACCGGAGTAAGTTTCATGGTTGGCATAAGAACGGTTCCTTCATGCCTGAGATATACCGGAATCCGGGCTTTCGTGGCAACAACCATGATTTCATTCAATTTCCGATCCATGAAGGGTCTGATATGCCGGCTGATCAGGTCGTCGTTGGCAATTTGCAGGAATGTTGTTACAGAATCTCCTTTCGGCGCAAACATCCTGGCAAGTTCCTGATCGCTGAACGAACCTGCCGTTTCTACAATTTTCAGGTAATTCCCAGAAAGGTCGTCGCCTGCATCTGCAAGATTGGCTTTAGTGCATCGGATTAACAGTTTCAGCAAAATCTCCCTGTATGGTTCAGCCATCCAGAGGTCGGCGATCCATCCGAATTTTATGTGACGATAAAGAAGGACGATGAAACTCAATTTTCCTATATTTGCGAAGGTATTTTCACCGACAAAATTAAGGATATGCAATTCATTCAGAAAATATTTATTACCGCCTCGTCAGTTATGCTGGCAAGTTACCTTTTGCCCGGAATCCATGTAAGCACATTCTGGATTGCCTTGCTGGTTGCGCTTGTACTCAGTCTGCTCAACGTTTTGCTGAAACCTTTGCTGGTTTTAATCACACTTCCGTTCACCATATTTACCTTCGGGTTATTTCTGCTGGTTATTAATGCCGTAATCATCCTGATTGCAAGCTCATGGGTGAAGGAATTTAAAGTTGACGGTTTTTGGTGGGCGCTGATCTTCAGCGTCATCGTTTCTTTGATTACTTCCCTGCTCGAAAAACTAATCAATCCGAATCATGAGAACCCGAACAAGTACCGATAAAAAAGAGATTGAAGGCATCATCCTAAAATGCCAGTGGTGCCACGTGGCAATGGTTGACAAGGACGGTAAGCCTTATGTAATTCCTATGAATTTCGGGTATCGCGACGGCACGATTTTCCTTCATGGCGCACACAGCGGCAAGAAGATTGACATTTTGCAAAACAACCCGGAAGTTTGCATTAATTTTTCCACCGATCATCTGCTGCGTTATCAGAATGAGCAGGTTGCATGTTCGTGGAGCATGAAGTACAGGAGTGTATTATGTTACGGACAAGTGGAATTCATCGCCGAACCGGAGGCAAAAACTCAGGCGCTTGACATTATCATGTCGCAGTTTTCCGGCAACCAGTTTAAATATAATCCACCTTCGCTTCGGGAGGTAAGTGTTTTCTGCGTTAAAGTCAAACGGTATGAGGGTCGGATTTTCGGATATTGATGGAAATGAAAAAAAACGCTTTTACCCGGTTCAATTTTAGTAACTTCTGGCATCAGTTGTTACTCTTCCTTGCGTTTTTTATCGCCTTTATAATTGCTGTATTCCCGCAAGGCTGGCAGGGACATCTCTATCGTTCGGGGCTTTCTTTACTCTTTTTTTCAGCGTTGATGACGATCAACAAACACCGCCGGGCATTTCTTGGTCCGGTTCTGTTTGCAATAGCCATTCAATGGATTGCCTCGGTATTTGACCTGAATTTTCTTGAGATGACTTCGAAATTGCTGAACTTCCTGTTTTTCCTTTACATGACAGTCTATTTCATCCGAGAAATTGTAATAGCCGGGAAAGTAACTTCAAGGGTAATACTGGAATCCATTATCGGATATTTGATGCTCGGAATCGTTTTTTCAATTTTTGTCGGATTTCTTGTTCAGGTTGATGCTGCGATGTTCAGTTTTCCTGACGTTCCGGGAGGAATAAATTACAGCCATTTCAACGAACACCTATATTTCGGGTTTGTAACTCTATCAACTCTGGGATATGGCGACATTGTGCCGTTGCTCCCAATTTCCCGCTCTTTGTCTATCCTGATAAGCGTATCGGGGCAACTCTATCTCGCTATTATAATCGCTTTGCTGGTGGGTAAATATGCCTCGAAAAAGGAGCCTCCCCCCGCCACGCCTCCGGTTTGATTTGCAAGTGAAGCGCAAAGTTGAAAAAAATAAATTAAGGCAAATGATGTTTCTACCCATGTTCAGCCATTTTTAGCCCAAATTAAACCTCCCGATTCATGTCTGTCAGTTTTCCGATTTTCTCCCCCGAATATTACATGAATGAAGCCTTGAAAGAGGCTCGCAAAGCCCTGACCCGGAATGAAGTTCCGGTTGGCGCGATCATCGTGTGCAACCGCACCATTATTGCCCGTGCACACAACCTCACCGAAACCCTTAACGATGCTACAGCCCACGCAGAGATGCAGGCATTTACGGCTGCTGCCGGTTATCTTGGCGGTAAGTACCTGAATGAATGTACCTTGTTCGTAACCCTTGAACCATGTGTGATGTGCGCGGGAGCTGCCTTTTGGACACAATTGGGAGGAATCATTTACGGCGCGTCGGATGAAAAGCGGGGATATTTATTGACAGACCATCCATTGCTTCACCCCAAAACACAGGTTGCTTCAGGCGTTCTTGCGGTTGAATGCAGAAAATTACTTACTCAGTTCTTTAAAAGCAAACGATTATGATTGGAACTATTGACAATCTGTTGAACTTTACCAATGATCTGTTTCAGAAGAGAGAACTGAAACCCATATTCAGCCAGCTTGCTACAACAGCGCAGTATATGTGGGAACGTGGATGGGCGGAACGTAATGCCGGAAATTTTTCGGTAAACCTTACCGGATTTTTCAGCGCAAAGGAACTTGAACGACTCACAACCTATCCTTTTTATCCCTTTTCGGGCAGGTTCCCCGAATTGGTTGGAAACCTTTTTCTCGTGAGCGGAACCGGAACCCGCATGCGCGACATCGCCGTAAACCCGATGGATCATGTATGTTTTCTATACATGGCAGAACAAGGCGATGTGTTTCATATCATCAGTAACCACCATGAAGGCGCGCCAACTCTTCCCACCTCCGAACTTACAACCCATCTGACAATCCACCAGCGCCTTGTTCGTACTCTTTCTGCCGACAAAGTTGTTCTTCATGCTCATGTTACCGAGCTGATAGCTCTGACCCAACTTAAAGCATTTCAGTCGGAAGAGGCAGTTAACAAACTGCTAAAAGGAATGCACCCCGAAATCAGCCTCTTTTTACCAGGCGGAGTTGGTTATATACCATATACCCTTGCCGGAACTGATCAGATCGCCATTGAAACCATGAAGGGACTTGCCAATCACAAAGCTGTAATCTGGGAAAAACATGGATGTATTTCAATAAGCGATAGTCCCGACGATGCTTTTGATATCCTCGATATCGTTGCAAAAGCCGCCCGAATCTTTTTTCTCGCCAGTGTTTCCGGTCATAATCCTGAAGGACTTCAGCCGGATCAGATTAAGGAAATCCGGGATCATTTTCCTGGAAAATAAGAAAACAGTAAATATATTTTCCATCTGATAGGTCTGTTATACGGCTTTAAGTTTATCTTTGCCATGAGATGAATGCCATGCTACCAAAAAAGGTCGTCATATTCGAAGATGAATTTCTGATTGCCAATGATCTGAAACAACAGATTCAGCCATTCAATTACGAAGTTACAGCAATGTTTCGCAAGGCAGAGGAGGGTTTACAGTACCTCGCTGACCTGTCAAACCCGGAAGATTTTCCGGATGTAGTATTGATGGATATTTTGCTGGCGGGGAAAATGACAGGGATTGAAGCCGCAGAAGTGATTACGCAAAACTATGATTGCGCGCTTGTTTTCCTCACAGGTTTGAGCCACCTTGAAACATTTCATGAAGCATGTAAAACCAAACCACATGCTTATCTGATAAAGCCTTTCAATATCAACCAGACTATTGTCAGTATTAATCTGGCAGTTTATCAGAATCATCTTGAAAAACAAGCTCTTCAGCATCATTTAGAACTTGAAGCCAGGGTTCTAAGTCGTACCAGGGAACTTCAGTCGGCGAAAGATGAGACAGAGGAAACCATAAACCTGAAAAACACCATGCTGAATAACATCAGTAATCAAATCCGCGAGCCAATGCTCGGCTTGATGGGAATGGTGACATTATTGAAAGAGGAAACCCGCGACAATCCAAATGTTCAACGATATGTTTCCTACATTGACGACAATGTTGCCCATGTATTCTCGCTTTTGCGCAAAATAATGGAATTGAATGATAAGAGATAAATTCAGACGTCATTAAGCCTGCATTATTAACTCTTAGTGGATTGTAATATTCCCCGTAATCGTGAAATGAATTCCTTCCTGAATGGTTACTGTTTCATCGGTACCGATAGTGAAATCCTCAACTGTGGAGGGTTGATTTATTAAAGTTCCGGTTGAAATTCCAAATGCCCAAACCGGAGTAGTCAATATAATAGCGCTCCGCGTCCAGTTGTCAGGATATCCGATCAAACCTCCCAGCGCATTTACCGAACCATTGGTAATGAGGCTATAGTTGCCATTTTTTTCAGGGAAGTTAACCGCTGTGATGTTGTTGATAAGCGCTGCCGGGCAGTATGAAGAATTTGACGTAGCAATGCCGGATGTGAGCCAACTTACATTGCCTGTCTGAACTCCGAAAATCAATGTTTGCCCGCTTCCCCAGACGCCCTGATAGGCAAAAACCTGATCGCCGCCCGTGGATAAAGCAAAACCGCCCGTGGGAATACCCCATCCCGAACCAACCATCCCTTTGTACCATGAAACCACCGTTCCCACTGTAATTACCGATGGGGCAGTAAAAATCAGAAATCCCTCCCCGGTTCTTACAGTATTCGGATCCTGGAATCCGTTATCGGTAAAATTTATGACAGTTCCTGCGCTGATCTGTTTTAATGCAACAAAAGATACTTTATCGGGATCGGTTGTACTTACTTCAACAATGGCTATGTCGCCTGCCTGAAGAATGCTGATCCCTGCGGTTGTAGTATCGGTGGTTACTGGTATTGTTCCATCGGTTTTATAGTCAGTTAATATGCCAAGGTTTGAATATGGAAATATCTTAAAATAATAGGTAGTATTTGGCGACAAACCTGTAAAAGTACAGGTCTGGATTCCGGTTCCGATATTTTTATCGAGTCCGCCGTCAGCAATAGCGATACCATCGGTTGGGGTGACAATATCTCCGTAGCCGACGCTGCTACCGCGGATAAGATATCCATCGGGAAGAACGGCGCCTGCGGCGTCCGTCCAGAAAAGTTTAATAGCGCTATAGGAGGGATTGCCGGCAGAAGCTACAAAACCTGTTACATGGTTGGTTGGTTCCGGTTTTGGTCCTGACGGGGTCCAAACGGCAGCCACGTATTCAGGATGGTCAATATATGGATTACGGTTTAACTGAAGTTTAAAAACAGAGTCGTTGCGGGCAATCTCCTTGGCAGATACCGGATCCTGGTTGTGCCAGGCAATGAGCAGGTTCAGGTACCATGTTTCAAAAGCGGGATAGGAAGTTCCGTCAAGAACTGCATCAGCGTCAGGATCGTTGGAAGACCAGGCGGCAATAATATTCTGGTAACGGGTTGCCATATAAAAGTACGCCCGCGCAAAATCGCCCTTGTAAGCGTCAATCGGTTCAAAAACGATACCGGTATATCCGGGCGTTGAACAACTTCCTTTTTTACACCCATTCAGCGAAGTGGCGGTTGCTGTTCCAACAACCGCAAAAGGATAGTTACTGTGCATATTGTTGACATACTGATCCGTAGGAAATATGTGAATGAGATCGGTATTCATTGGCGATACATCGCCAAACCAACTCTTAGGGAATGAATGTTCACGGCTGTAACAATCGCCTTCAACGCCGCCTCCGCCTGATCCACACTGGCTACTTCCCGGCGTATATTCGTAAGGTGGCGTTCCGCCAGGCACGTCGGAATACATATCCCAAATTTTTCCATTCGACTTTATATCCGTTGTGTAAAAAGCATTCCAAATCCCGGGAGTATAATTGATAACGTTGTGTCCCTTGATGATGTTATAGAGAGCAACCTGTAGAGTCTGCCCGCTTTTTCCCGCCGCCTGGTTATAATAACCGGAAGGGATCTGGCTAAAGGCAGTGGTGAAAACAGAAGAGAGAACAACTACTGTAAACCAGGTTTCAAAAAAATTTCGTAAGTGCGCAAAGCTGAATAAAGGTTTTTTCATTGCCAACCCAGCCTTTTTATTCCATAGAAGCGGGGATGGACTTAGGATGGGTTTGCAAAGGTAGTCGAATCTTCCTGATTTTCAGCTTTTTTACGTCGCAAAATTTTTCCTGAAGCATACAATGTCCCCGCAATCAGAAGAATACCAACTCCTCCATCAAGAGGCGCGCCCTGCTGGTTATTTACAACTCCATGTCCATTTCCAGGTAATGGCGGAGGATTAAGCGGTGGATCGGCAAAAGCATTTTTCCATCCAGATCCAATAACGCATAATGCTATAAGTATGGCAATTCCATCTCTTTTCATGGCAGTTCACTTTTATGATTGGATAAACACTTTTTTTACATAAACCTTTGAATTGGTAGTTAGTTTAACGAGGTAGTACCCCGAAGCGAGATTTAGCGTGGTGTGATACATGCCGGAGCTGTTGATATTTTCACTGAACACTCTCTTTCCCGTCAGAGAACTTACTTCTATTCGCGCCATTCCCTTCATTTTGATACAGAGATTTTTGCCATAGGAATATATGGCAATTTGCGCCACTGGATGTTCCTCCTGCCCTACATGCGAAAATGTGACAAGAAACCGATCGGGCAAATCATCCTGCGAAGCGATGAAAGCGTAAACAGAATCGAGGGTAAGGTTGTGTTCAATTCCGGCTTTTTTATCCAGCAACAGAACCGTCGCCGGAAGGTCGCCTTTAATCTCAGCCTCAATTTCAAAGCGGTTTCCGTCGTTTTTGATAAAATCAAAAGGAATTGCAGTTTGAGAATTTAGTTCAGGCAAACAGTTTACCATTAAATGTTCATCCCTCGCTTTTGAATAGAAAACAGGCGCGTAACCCTGAAGGAACCGGCCGTCAAAACATGGATCAAATTCATTAGTTGCAAGCGTATTAAAACGAATCTGACTCTCCTGACATGATCTATTATCGAGGTTTCGGGCAAACAACCTGATTACCGGAGTCTCCTCCGATTTATACCATGACTGGGCGCTGAATATTCTTCTGCTTGCAGGCATTACCAAAGAACCTACGCTTCCCGGCGTTCCCGTAACCTGTACCATAAAACCGTTCATTGCTGGTATTGGCTCTCCGGCGTTCACCGGTGAATAACTCATCCCGCTTTCGTTCCATATCATTGCGACCCCGCCGATGTTCAACGGGTTCCAATCGGCATACCACGTAAGCGGACTGGCAAAAGGATTGCCAAGCAGTCGCCAGCCTGAGTTAGCGCTGGTTCCGGCGATTCCAAGGTTACTGAAAGTAAGGTCAGATACGCGTATTGCTCCCGTGAACTGTTTTATTCCGGTTTGCTGATAAGCTGCGAGGTATCCGTTGCCGGGTTCAAAATTTGTACTCCCATTGATAGATGAGAAAGTGGGCGGCGCTGAGGTGTTTTTAAAGTTAATCCAGGCGTTACCAGGTTCCGACCAGGTATAAAAATCGTAATCATTTCCGCTTCCAAAAGTCACAAATCCGCTTTGCTCGTTGATTGCCTGCGAAGCTACCGGCGAAGAGACAAAATGCCAACCATCCTGCCAGTTGCCCCAGTCGGCGGCGGCAATGTTCCGCCGCACAATTCCCTGAACGCCTTCGGTGGTATGAATCAGCGAACCATCCGATTCGAGGATAAAGCCGGAAGCCTGCGCGCCGTTAATCAGATCGCCTTCAACCGTAAGCGAAGCATTGGCGGCAATAGTAAATACAGCTCCGTTACTGATGGTAAGGTTGTTCAGGTCGGCGTTCATTGATAATGTGACGCCTGCTGCGTTTCCAATTACCATTGTAGCATATTGACCGCAAATTAGAGATCCCTGTCCTGAAATGGTCTGGGGAAGGGTTCCATTAATGTTTACAGTTCCGGCAGATGTTGGCGAAAAGATCAGTGTTGCCAATGAGGATACGAAAATATTACCCTTTATTATATGTCCCGGATTACCGGTGACGTTGAAATAAAATGTTCCGAGGGAAGCTGTGAAATTTTCAATGGTAACCGCTGATGATCCAGTAACGGTAATGGTTCCGGCGTAGTTCATCTCAAAATTGCCGTAGGTTCGACCGCCGAAAGAGGGAACGACGTAGGCGTCAATCCGGTAGAGCGATCCTGGCTGGAAAACCACGACCGACGAAGGCGCGGTTGCCCCAAAAGGATTTCCACCTGCCTGGCAGATAAAGGTTGACCCTGAGGCGAACACAATTGAATTAAGGTTTGTGGTTCCAAAAGGATTTCCCGAAAAACCGCTTCCCGCTTTAAAACTGCCGCCTGTTTGAAATGTGATTCCGTTTGATGCAGTTGCCAGCAAACGGTGGCTGCCTCCGGAAAAGGTTATTGAACCCGAAACCAGTCCGCCGGCTGTAGAAGATAGAGAGAGAATTACAGCGCCAGCGCCAGAAATATTCAACTGGCATCCCTGCGAAACTGTCAAATCATCTCCGGCATCGCCAGTGATTGTGAGTGTTCCGCTGCCTTGCAGGGTAATTGAAGTATTCGAAATCACATTCAACTGGCCAATAGTTTGGGTTGGAACATTGGTTACTGTTGAAGCGCTTCCATGGTCATAAGTCAGAATGTCATTCAATGCCGGGATGGTTCGCACAGGGCTCCAGTTACCTCCATTTGTAAAGTCATTGTTCACTGTTCCCGTCCAATGGTAGGTAGCCACTGAAGGTGTTGATGTTGTTGCCGTCGCCGCCGGAATTGCAGGATTGGTGAGATAGTTGGTTGTTTCGGGATTGATTCCGTCCCAGCAATATGGAAAGATGGTAAAAGTATATTGTGTACCGGGAGATAGCGCTGCAATGGTTTGGGCGCCGGTACTGCCGCTTGAAACATTGGCTGCAACCGTAGCATCTCCTATGACCGCGCCCGGCTGATACTGTCCGGCATCATTCGGAATAGAGGAGGAAGCTGCCGCTCCCTGCTTCTGTAGAATTAAATATCCGCTTGCCCCTGAAAGAACAGGCGTCCAGGATAAATCAATGGAAGTATTGCTTCCGGTTACTGCTGAAAAATTTGTCACATGGTTTGTTGGTTCAACAGAAAGGGTAAAATAAGAACTTTCTGCGGATAGCGTGTTTCCAACGGCATTTGAGGCATAAGCCGAAAAGTAAATTTTCGTTTCCGGAGGCAAACCGGTTCGCAGGTGGGAGAAAATACCGGTATCGGCGCCGCCTTCCGCTAATAAATGATCATTGATGGTAACCGGCGAGGTTGTCTTCCAAAGCGTTCCCCTTTCAGTGATTGCACTTCCGCCATTGCCGGTAATCCTTCCTCCGAGTATTGCCGAAACCGGGGTTATTGATGTGGCAGTTGGGGAGGTTATCGAGGGTGTGGAAATTACGTCTTCCGAAACAACGCCGCCAACTGCAAGTCCGTTGGTTCCTGCCGAGGCTGAATAAAATCCCCATCCGCCGGTTGTGGTTTGTCCGCTCGCGTAGTAACGCAGAGTAATGGTGATTACTGAATGAACGTTCTGCAGGTCGGCTATGGAGGAGAGGTTGATTTGTGTCATCGTAAGTGAAGTTGATAGCGCCGGGTTTCCGATCAGGTTAAATGTTGCGCCGTCGAGGCTATATGCAAACTGTGAAGTAACGCCCGGAGAGGCGAAAAAACTTGTAGTTCCGTTGAACTTTGCATCGAGGGTTGAAAGCGACAGTTTGTAGCCGTTCGCCGCCTGGAGGGTGATTTGGAAATAATCGGAACTGGCAGTGGATATCCCGTTGTTCTGGAATCCCGTTGTTCTGAATGAATTTACGCCGGTCGAAGCCGGTGCGCCCGATCCTCGCGTGATGTTGCTGGCGCCGCTTCCGGATACCAGATTGGCGTTGAAAGTTGTGGCAGCGCTTGTCACAGGCAGCGATTGACCGTAGAAATCCCAGGCAGCAATCTGCCCGATCGCGGAAAAGCCCGTCAACAGTATCAGACAGGCAAGGCAAATTTTCTTTTTCATAAAAGGATCTGTTTTATGCAGAAAAACATGTGAAAGATTTTTCCGCTGGTTTTGCGGTTAATCGGTTTTAGATGAAAAAGGTGAAGCCATTGTTAATAACTTTGTGAAAAATTTACTAATTTTCCTAAAAGCAATGCGAATCTTCCTCCTTATTCTCGTAACCTCCATTTTTAGTCCTAATATATCGCCTGTTTTGGCGCAGGATCAGGATTCTCTCGCCATCCGGCAGATTTATACCGAAGCGCTTACGAATCCTGTGGCGTGGCGAAACCTCGATTACCTGTGCAACAAAATCGGCGGCAGACTTTGCGGATCTGCAAAGGCAGAAAAAGCGGTAAATTGGGCCAAAGGTGTTCTCGATAAAATGAATCTCGACACCGTTTACCTTCAGCCCGTAATGGTTACACATTGGGAACGGGGAGGTCAGGAAACTGGCAAGGTGATTTCCGGGAAATACGGAAAACACGACCTGCATGTTTGCGCCATCGGTGGTTCAATAGCTACTCCAGGAAACGGAATCACGGCAAGCCTTGTGGAGGTGAAAAATTTTGAACAGTTGAAAGCTCTCGGACGGGAAAAGATTGAAGGAAAAATTGTCTTCTTCAACCGGGCAGCCGACCCAAAGCCCATTTACACCTTCGACGCTTATGGCGGCGCGGTTGATCAACGGGCGCGGGGAGCAATGCAGGCTGCGAGGTTTGGGGCGGTTGCGGTTCTGGTGCGGTCATCCACGCTTGCACATGACGATCACCCGCATACCGGCATCCAGCATTACGCCGATTCGGTGAAATCAATCCCTGCCATGTCGCTAAGTACGAATGACGCCGACAGCCTTTCCAATTGGCTTAAAACCGATCCGAATCTTAAATTTTCCATGCAGATGACGTGCAAACTCTTACCGGAAGTTCAGAGTTATAATGTAATTGCAGAGATCAGGGGCGGCGAAAAATCCAATGAAATCATCGCCTTTGGCGGACATATTGATTCCTGGGACGTTGGTCAGGGCGCTCATGACGACGGCGCCGGCGTGGTTCAGTCCATCGAAGTGTTGAGGATTTTCAAAGCGCTTAACATCAAACCGCGACATACTCTGCGCGTCGTGGTTTTTATGGACGAGGAGTATGACCAGCGCGGCGCAAAAGCTTATGCCGCCGAAGCAATCCGTAAATCAAACCTCGGAACGGAAAAACATCTTGCCGCCATCGAAGCCGATCGCGGAGGATTTACCCCGCAAGGATTCTCCATTGACGCTTCCGACGACCAGGTAAAAAGAATCTTCGAATGGAAACCGCTGTTTAAACCTTATGGACTCTGGTCCATCGAAAAAGGCGGCAGCGGCGTTGATATCCGCGACCTGAAACCCCTTGGAATTCCTCTTATTGCGCTTGTTACTGATTCACAACGCTATTTCGATTACCAACACGCTGCCAGCGATACTTTCGACAAAGTCAATGCGCGGGAACTTGCGCTGGGGGCAGCCGCCATGGCAGGACTGGTGTGGAAGATTGATCGGGACTGGTGAAAAGCGTACTATCATTATTACCGCTGATTATACACAAGTAAATTCGCAAACAATACTTCAAGTATTTTCATTGATTTGACGACTTTATTTGTAAAAATTTTAACCAGACTGAAAATTGGTATTAAATTGTGACATTCTGATCCAGCAAGGATATTGAGGTTTATCCGGTTTGCAAAATTGATTTTGGTTAAAATAACCAAGCGCAAATCAGAGTATTCTTGTAAGAAAAAACGGCAGGATACCAACCAAGATGATCAACACAGTTATAAAAATGAGATGGCTCTGATAAGGTTTGCCAGCATGGAGTTTTATTTCTGTTGGCTCCCGTAGATACATTGCTATTACCGGCTTGAAATAGTATGCAACACTTACTGCCGATCCGCATATTGCAATTATGACAAGCCACAAATATTTCATCTCAATTGCAGTTACAAACAAATAGTATTTTGCCATAAATCCTGCCAACGGCGGTATTCCGGTAAGGGAGAGCATTGCAACGGTCAAACAAAAGGCTTCAATGGGATTGGTTTTGCTCAATCCGTTAAAGGAGGAGAAGTTGTCGTTGCCGTGAACCTCCCGGATAAGGATAAGGATTCCGAATGCGAGAATGGTAGCGAGTGAATATGAAACTGCGTAAAGCAGTAAAGAACCTGATGTAGAAGGACTGAATGCCACAACTGCAAGCATCATATAGCCCGAATGGCTGATACTGGAATAGGCGAGCATCCGTTTCAGGTTGGGTTGATATACGCCGGTCAGATTGCCGAGAATTATAGTCAATGCCGCCAATATCGAGAGAGTGGTTTCCCATTCGCCATGAATACCGGCAAAAGTGACGCTGAAAAAACGGTAAAGCGCCACAATACTGGCGGTTTTCACAACTGTTGCCATGAAAGCTGTGAGTAGCGTCGGCGTTCCTTCATAAACATCGGGCGCCCAGAAGTGGAATGGCACAATGGCAATTTTAAATGCCAGCCCGGTAATCAGAAGATATAATCCGGCGCGAAATAATGTCGGTAATCCTTCCGCAGCGTGAAGTTTCACAAATTGATGAATATCTTCGAGGTTAAAAGAACCGCTTGAACCATAAATCAGAGCTATCCCAAAAAGCAGAAATCCGGAGAGAAAAGATCCGAGGAGGAAATATTTCAAAGTGGCTTCGTTGGAAGATATCGCTTCTTTGTGACTCCCGGCGAGCACATAAAGCGCGATTGACAATGTTTCGATTCCAAGAAACAACATAATCAGGTTGCCGTATGAGGTCATAAGAACAGCGCCCACCAAGGCAAAGATCATCACTCCGTAAATGTCGTCGAGCGACCGCTGAACACCCCGGTAATAGTGGGCTGCAAACGAAAAGATTAGAAAAGTGGAAAAGATCAGAACGGCGCTGAATGCGATAGACTGGTTATCAACAACCATCATCCGGTTGTAATATGAATGCATCGTATTCCAGTCGCGCAGAGTTAGTCCAAGAGCAATGATCAGTCCCGCCAGAATTACCGGCAGGAGCATTCTTTGTTGTTTCAGCGCTCCCAGAAAAAGAACAAGGACGCCGAGGAGGGTTATGGAGATGATGGTGGACATTTTACCAATTAAAAATTACGAATTACGAATTGTGTTGAGATGCAAAAGTAAAAGGAAATCGGACATATCCGGTAATCAGGAAAAGAAAAACAGACCGTATCAAATATTCATTTATTCGCACATCAACTGCGAATAAAATGAGTATATTCGCAGTACAATTGCGAATAAAATTACCATGAAATCATTGTATAACCAAATATTGTCTGACCAACGGGAGGAACTGGATCGATTGAATTCAGAAAAATTGATACCGAGAGAGGCGTTGATTGATTTTCCGGCAACATCAAATTTAATCAGAATTATATCAGGCGTGAGAAGATGCGGGAAATCAACGCTTGCTTTGCTGCATCTGCGGGATCGGTCGTTTGCCTATATCAATTTCGACGATGAACGGTTATTGCATCTTCGCGCCGATCAATTGAACGACGTTCTTGAATCGGCTTATAATGTTTATGGCAAATTTAATTGTCTGTTTCTTGATGAAATCCAAAACATTGAAGGCTGGCATTTGTTTGTAAACCGGCTCCAGCGTCAGGAAATTGAAATTTACATTACTGGGTCAAATTCAAAACTACTAAGCCGGGAATTGGCAACACATCTTACCGGACGGTTCATCCAGATTGAACTTTTTCCTTTTTCTTTTATCGAGTATCTCCGGGTAAAACGAATTGACCCGGGTTTAAAAACCACTCAAAATCTTGGCTCTCTTAATTCCGCATTTGAGGAATTTATTTTAAATGGCGGCTTTCCTGAGATAGTACTGGGCGCCGACGGCAAGAGGTATATTTCAGATTTGTTCCATGCCATCATCAACAGGGATATCCTTTATCGTTACGAGTTGCGTAATTCGAGGGCGTTACGGGAGATGGCGCTGTACCTCATCAGTCAGTTCGGAAGGGAGATTAGCTATAATCGCCTGAAAAATATCTTTCAACTTGGAAGCGACCATACTGCCCGCAACTATGTTGACTATCTTGAAGAGACATACCTGATTTCAACTTTGTCGAAATTTTCATTTAAAAAACAGGAATCGGTACGTTACCGGAAGCTCTATGTAATTGATCAGGCATTCATCGCGGCATTGTCGCACGGCGCCACATCCGACCGGGGGCATCTGCTGGAAAATATCGTTTACATCCATCTGTTAAGCCAATCTCATTATACCGGCAGAGAGCTTTATTATTATAAGAATGGGGTGGAAGTTGATTTTCTTGTGCGTGAAAACAGTCAGGTTACCTCGTTAATTCAGGTTTGCAGCGACCTTCGGAATGAACAAACCCTGAAAAGGGAGATCCGCTCGCTTGTTCAGGTATCGGGACTGGTACAATGCAAAAACCTGTTGTTGATAAATGAAACGCGAACCGGATTAGAGACTGTTGATGGAGTTGAAATACAATATATTAAAATTACGGATTGGTTAATTGGAAATTTTTCGTGAACTGTTTTTCAACAATGAAGATGCAATCTTGTAAGCGAACGCCGGAAATTAAACAGCTTTGTTTTGACATACTCTTCTATTTCATCAAACTTTTCATAGTTAAGTTGTAGCGGCTCAAATGCCCTGGCTTTCATTTGTTCCAGCCCTTTAAGGTACTTTCCGTTCAACGCATACAAAACTTTTTCTATTGCTTGTGCATAAGGACCATATTTATACGGAATAAATTGCAAGCGCATTGGTTCACCACTCTTTTGCAGTAAGTAAGCAAGTTTGTTTGCTGCAAAAATTGTCGCAATTTCTCCCAGTTGTATTTGACTATCTCCCAATTTAATCCGCCATTGCCACAGCCCAAAGGTGGAATGGCAATGCTGTGAATGTCATATTCATCGATCCCGGGTTGATCCCGGAGTTCTCGTAAAGAGAAAACAGAAAACCCATTTGTTTGAAAAAATCGGATGATGAGAAAATACAATAAAGCTCACCGGCTGGGGCGAACCGTAATCCCCTTTTTGTCTGAAATCAAACAGGTCGGAATCCTCTCGCCCTGGAACCATAAAGGATAATATCCGCCAAGGGGTCAATCTCTTTTACCTGTTTCTTGATCCTCGCTAAAACTATTTCCTGATGTTTGTTCATAGAACAAAGGTAAGGAAAATAGTGGCTAAATCTTATTTTGATGTGCCGGGATATTATAACCTTATCAAATTAACCCTATTACGAGAAAATAGATGAACCTTTGTTTAATAATGTTTCATAAAAGAGCCGGCTTCAATGCGTATAGCCAGGCGTTTATACAAAGTATTGAATATCGCTCCGCGATTGATCCCGGAGTTCTTGTAAAGATAAAAGCAAATTTCAGCTTGTGGGCATGTATGCCGAAGATGATAAAATTCCGGTGAATATCTTCAATGGCGATTTAAAGGTTGACCTGACTGAAGTGTTCACTTCATAGAAAGATAAGCGCCTTTTCTTTCTTCCTGAAATTAATAACCTTTTTCTCGCAATAGCCCGCCGCCAGCGAAATTAATAAAAAAAATCCGCTGCCGATTGGATCCAAAAGACATTTGAGGCAGCTTCATTTTATTTATTGGTATAATTGTACTACATCAATTATAAGTTGATTAAAACAACACGGTAATACTTTGCAATTTGTGAAGTTGCTACTCTCTTTGCACCTTGAAAAGTTAAAAATGAGAATACGGAATAGAGCGCTTCTTGACAAATTTGTAATGAGACACTCTGATTCGACCAAGGCGATGCAAAAGTTCATTGATATCGTTGAAGAAGCAGAATGGCAGAACCTGAACGATATTAAAACAGATTTCGATACGGTTTGTGGGTACTCATGCTGAATACAGCAAGATAGATGCGAAGCAGATATAACAGGAAGGAAAAGAAATCATGGAAAAGAAGTTCATTGATGTTACAGAAATTCATACACCTGAATTATTTAAACAAGTGACAGAATACACCGATGCTTTGATTGACGAAGCAACGGCAAACGGTTCGTTGGATGAACAAGGATCAAACAACGAATATACACGTGAAATCGGACGCGTAGGGCGCTTATGTGCCGATTACGAAAGTATGTACATGAAATTTGAACACTTAAAATTCAAATCCCCTTTGGTGGTTTCTATTGAAAAGGAGATGGAAAAACGACATATTAAACAACGCCAAACTGCTGTATTGCTTGATGTAAAAGAATCTACTTTTAGTCAGATAATGACCGGAAAACGCCCTGTTTCGATGCAAATGGCCAAGCGTTTATATAAAGTATTGAATATTGATCCGGGATTGATCCTGGAGTTCTCGTAAACAGAACAATCGCCAGTATTTCTATTCACAACCGCATTTGTCTGCCAATATTCAAAGGCTGTTATTTGACTGGCCACATCCTTCATTGCCTTGAAACCCTTACCAACAGAAAGGGCTTTAGCCGAAAAAGAAATTTGTGTTTGTTTCGGCTAAAGCCCAGTTTCCTGCTTTTCAATTTTCAGCAACTCCATAAATGCCCTTGCTGAAAATCCTGATCCCATCTGTTTCGCAATTCATTGACTTCAAAAGGCAATTAAATTGCAGCGAACCAGCAGCCGGATGATTGGTTTTCTCTTTATTTTCATAGGCTTAGGTTCAATTTTGCCGTTAGTCAAAATATACCTGGTTTAATCAGGTGCAGCAAATATAGGTCGGTTTATTCCGGTTGATTTCGAACGGAAACGGGAAAAATCTACTCATTATCTCACAGACCGATCGCATAGCACATGTTATCAATGAGATACGTGCTGAAAGTGGGTTTGATACTCTGCAGGGAAGCCCTCCCATTAAAGTTTCAACATGCTGAATATAAATTAATTAAACATTTAAATGAGAAAACCGTTAGATGCCAGAAAAGGGGGGGGGAGGGGTAATTTGGTTAAAAGCACTACTTTTCAATGACGTAAGTCCTTTTCTTCTGAAATTTGTCAACTTGTGATTTGAAAGAAGGGATAAAAGTGACAAGTTCTTCAATTTTACTAGTCTGGCAATTTAGAACAGCAATAATGATCAAAGTCTTCCAAATGGTGTTTCAACCGTTTGGGAACACATTCATCAAGCAAAATTTTCATTCAGAATGTTTGTTGAAGTTTCAATTAATTTTTGAGACATTTCAAGAATTTTCACCACTTGATCTTTGCTTACACCTTCAAAGTCTTCAAGAAAGGTCTCAATCGAATCACCAGTTTCCAAATAATCAAAAAGATTTTTAATTGGCACTCTGGTTCCAAAAAACACAGGCGTCCCTCCTAAGATATCGGGGTCAATATTTATTACTCGTCTTATCATTGGCCTGAAATTTACATTTCAAAGGTAATCAATTTTATCGAATCAGAAGATATTTCACCTGGCAAGTAAATGTATAGTCGCTGCTGTTTTATATCCCTGCTGGCGCGGAATTGTAACTTAGCTTAGCGATCTCATCAACCAAAGTTTGATATTCAGTACCTTACCAGGCGCACATATTCTACTTGATGTAAAAGAATCTATTTTTAGTCAGATATTGACCGGAAAACGCCCCGTTTCGATGCAAATGGCCAAGCGTTTATGCAAAGTATCGAATATCTATCCTGGATTGATCCCGTAGTTCGCATAAACAGAACAATCGTCAGTATTTCTATTCACAAC
>JBAXRP010000033.1:0-25309 GCA_037131145.1 Bacteroidota bacterium | reverse complement strand
AAGCTGTTTCACCGGTTTTCAGACCAGCCATTATTCGGCAAGTACCAGTACCTTATTATTAAGGACTTCTATCACGCCGCCTTTGATTTCGAAAAACTGCTCCTCTTTTTCACCCTTGTTAATTACTTTTATTTTTCCTTTGGCAAGAACGGAAATCAATGGGGCGTGGTTATTCAATACTTCAAAGGATCCGTCAATACCGGGTAATTGGATTAACGCGACCTGGTCGCCGCTAAAAATGGCTGAATCGGGGGTTATGATTTCAACTTTCACGATGACTGTTTTTACTTACTATCTGCAAGCATTTTCTTTCCCTTTTCAATAGCTTCCTCGATAGTGCCAACCAGGTTAAATGCCGATTCGGGATATTCATCAACCTGACCATCCATGATCATATTGAAGCCTTTGATGGTATCTTCGATATTGACGAAAGCGCCGGGAATACCGGTAAACTGGGTAGCTACAAAAAATGGTTGTGAAAGGAAACGCTGAACGCGGCGGGCGCGTGAAACAACCAGTTTATCTTCATCCGACAATTCATCCATACCGAGGATGGCGATGATATCCTGTAATTCCTTGTACCGTTGAAGAGTTCGTTTAACGCGTTGGGCAGTATTATAATGCTCTTCGCCAACAACATCAACTGTAAGTATCCTCGAAGTTGAATCGAGCGGGTCAACAGCAGGGTAAATACCCAGTTCGGCTATTTTACGGCTTAACACTGTAGTAGCGTCAAGGTGAGCAAAAGTTGTAGCCGGAGCGGGGTCGGTAAGGTCGTCGGCAGGCACATAAACCGCCTGGACTGATGTAATTGATCCGCGTTTTGTTGACGTAATACGCTCCTGCATGATTCCCATTTCAGTTGCAAGAGTTGGCTGGTAACCAACGGCTGAAGGCATTCTTCCGAGAAGCGCCGAAACTTCTGAACCTGCCTGGGTGAAACGGAAAATATTATCAATAAAGAAAAGGATATCGCGTCCTCCTGATTTTTCATCGCCATCGCGGAAATATTCAGCCATTGTAAGTCCTGAAAGGGCAACTCGCGCGCGGGCTCCGGGAGGCTCGTTCATTTGTCCGAAAACAAGCGTAGCCTGCGATTTAAGCAATTCTTCGGGATCAACCTTCGATAGATCCCAGCCGCCTTTTTCCATATCTTCCTTAAATTCTTTCCCATAACGGATAACTCCGGATTCGATCATTTCGCGAAGCAGATCATTTCCTTCACGGGTACGCTCGCCAACGCCGCCAAATACAGAAAGTCCAGCGTATTTTTTTGCAATGTTGTTGATCAACTCCATGATTATAACCGTTTTTCCGACGCCGGCGCCGCCAAACAATCCAATTTTCCCACCTTTGGCATAAGGTTCAATGAGGTCAATAACCTTAATGCCGGTATATAAAACTTCTTTGGATGTGCTAAGAGTATCAAATTTGGGAGGATCGCGATGGATGGCATAAGCGCCTTCATTTGAAACCGGTCCCAAACCGTCAATAGGCTTTCCGATTACATTGAATAAACGGCCCCTGACGTCAATGCCAACGGGCATCGAAATTGGTCGTCCTGTGGAAACAACTTCCATTCCCCGGCGTAACCCGTCGGTGGAATCCATTGCAACGGTACGCATAGTATGCTCGCCAATATCGTACTGACATTCGAGAACAATAACTTCGCCCTGATCATTTGTTAATTCAAGAGCGTCATATATATTGGGCAGCACAACGTCTTCATCAAAAGCCACATCAATTACAGGACCAATGATCTGGGAAATTTTTCCGCTATTTTTTTCTTTCATGGTTCGGCATTATATTATTTATGCAAAGATAAAATTTCTGTTTGAATTAGCTCTCAAAATTGAGAATACTTTGTTGGCGGCAATTTTTCGTATTTTTGCAGAAAAATCGGATCAACCTAACACCAAATGAATGAAGTTAATAAAGTTTTGGGCAGCGCTGTTTTTATTGCTTCCGCTGTTTTCCTTTGCCCAGCGGAATACCAACGCAATCATTGATACTGTAGAAACGCCTGACGGACCCGTAATCCTCTATAAAAACTTCACCTGGGAATATCTCCAGAATGAACCTGTTTTGATGAGCATGGAGGAAGACTCTACCGGTCTTTTCTCAAATCAATGGATCAACAATCAGATATTTGCCTATCGGATAAAGCCCGATTCCATTCAGGATACACTGATAACCCTGACTTCGGTAAATCGCGAATTTGCCTTGCCAATTTATGGGAAACTCTTCCGGGGATTTACTTATTCGCACAAAGGGCTGGATATTAGGCTTAACAAGGGCGACTCCATTAAAGCGGCTTTCGATGGCGTTATCAGGTATGCTAAATATAACCGCGGCGGTTTTGGAAATCTGATAATTATCCGTCATTTCAATGGACTGGAAACTTATTACGGACATTTGTCGAAGATTAAAGTAAAAGTTAACCAGATTGTTAAATCGGGAGATATTGTTGCTTTGGGCGGATCAACCGGGCGCAGTCGCGGACCACATCTTCACTTCGAGGTTCGGTATAAGGATATCCCACTTGACCCATTAAGATTGATTGATTATGACAACCAGAAGCTGGTCGCCTGTTCATTTCCAATTACAAAAATGGTATTTTATCCAAACGACCATGTTGCAAATGCGGTTCTGGTAAAAATAAAATCAGGAGATACTATTGGAAAACTTTCGAGGAAATACGGAACCTCTATAAAGGAGATCTGTGCCATGAATAAAATCAAGAATACCTCCAAACTCAAGGTTGGAAGAACTATCAGGGTTAGATAGAGCCCCCCAAAAAACAAGAAACTTACCTTGCTGAGATAAAAATTTTTCGCTGAAACACAATCAGGATTAGCACACCGGTAGTGATGGCTGAATCGGCTATGTTGAAAACAGGTCGGAAAAACACAAACTCTTCGCCGCCGAAAAAAGGGAACCATACAGGATAATGCGATTCGATAATCGGAAAATATAGCATATCCACCACCCTGCCATGAAGAAAAGTTCCATAGCCTCCCCCTGTGGGAAATAGGGACGCGATTTGCATATACGAACTCTCATTGAAGATCAATCCGTAAAACGCGCTGTCAATAATGTTTCCGATAGCGCCTGCCATGATGAGCGAAATGCAAATTACCAGCAGGTTCCCGGCGCCTTTTCTGATCGCTTTATATAACCACCAACCGATCAAGCCAATGGCAATAAGACGAAACAAACTGAGCATCAATTTGCCATAACTCCCTCCGAGTTTCATGCCGAAAGCCATTCCTTCATTCTCGGTAAAATGAAGATAGAACCAATTTCCCAGAATGGCATGGCCCTCGCCCATATAGAACGTGGTTTTGATCCAGATCTTAAAAACCTGGTCAATCAATAGCACACCAATAATAATGAGTGCAGCTTTTTTCAAACGGTGAATCTGTTAAACTTTAGTTATTCCAGATCCGGGTCAACCGGACGAACGGTGGGAGTTGCCACCTGCACACGTTTGGCTTCGATGCTGAGTGTAGCATGTGGTACGCTACGTAAACGATCCTTTGGGATTAATTTGTTGGTTACCCGACAAATACCATAAGTTTTATTTTCAATTCTGATCAGGGCATTTTCCAGCGACTTGATGAACTTGTCTTGTCGTGCAGCAAATTTGCTGTTTTCTTCCTTCGAAAAAACCTGATAACCTTCTTCAAGCACCTTGAAGGTAGGCGAGGTGTCGTTAGTATCATGCTCATTGCCGGTCGTATATGATTCGGTAAGCATTGTCAGGTCATTATGCGCCTTTTCCAATTTCTTTAAAATAATCACTTTGAACTCCTCAAGTTCTTCATCCGAATACCGGTTTTTTTCCATCGGTATTGTATCCGTTGCTTTTTTCATGCCCAAAACGTATTAAACAACCCTGTGAATAAAAATAAAAGTCGAAATGGATTCGGTTAATTCAACCAGTTGTTTATCCATTTCGGCGATCTCAGAAACGATCTCGAACGACGTCGCTAAAGTTTCGGAGCAAATATAGAAAATATTATCTTTTATAGCCTTATCAACATCAGGCTGTGATTGAACTTTTACAGTTATCTTGTCTGTAACATCAAAACCGTTATCTTTTCTAAGGTTTTGAATTCTATTTATCACTTCGCGGGCAATCCCTTCCTTCCAAAGTTCGGGGGTAATTGTAGTATCAAGCGCGACTACCAGCGATCCGATTGCTGCCGTTTGAAAGCCTGGCAAATCTTCCGTTCTGATTTCAACTTCACCGATTGTAAGATGAACCGGGCGCCCTTCAACTTCAACTGTTATCTCTCCTGATTTTTCGAATTCAGTGATTACATTTTGATTCCAATCTTTCATTTTTTCGGCAATCGGCTTCATTAGTTTACCGAACTTCGATCCCATTTTTTTGAAATCGGGTTTTACGGTTTTGTTTAGAATACCGGCAGTATCTTCGATGTAGTCAATCTCTTTAACATTTACTTCTGAAATGATGAGATGTTTTACAGCTTCAATCTGAACTTTTAGCCTGTCTGTCAGCAACGGTATCATTATTTTATTCAGAGGCTGGCGAACTCTGATATTCATCTTTTTGCGAATCGAAAGGGTCATTGAAGATACTTTCTGGGCAAGTTCCATGCGTTCTTCGAGGCTTTTATCAATAAGACCCGGATCAGCCTGCGGGAAACCGGTTAGATGAACTGAGTCGGCATCGAGCCTGTGGGTAACGGTGTTTAGATCAAGAAAGAGCCTTTCGGCAAAGAATGGCGCAATTGGAGATGAAAGTTGCGCAACAACTTCGAGGCAACGATAAAGGGTTTGGTAGGCGGAAATTTTATCATGTGAATAGTCGCCGCGCCAGAAACGACGTCGGCATAATCTCACATACCAATTACTTAAATGTTCATCCACAAAATCGGCTATGGCGCGTCCTGCGCGGGTCGGTTCATAATCGCCATAGCAATCATCAACAAACCTGATCAATGAATTAAGTTCAGAGAGAATCCAACGGTCAATCTCCGGACGGTCAATAACGGGAATTTCAGGTTCAGTGCAGGAAAATCCATCTATATTGGCATACAGCGCGAAAAACGAGTATGTATTGTAAAGCGTACCGAAAAATTTTCTTCTGATCTCATCAATCCCTTCAAGATCGAATTTCAGGTTATCCCAGGGCTGCGAGTTTGTAATCAGGTACCAGCGCGTAGCGTCAGGACCATATTTCAGTAGGGTTTCAAACGGATCAACGGCATTGCCGAGACGTTTTGACATTTTATTGCCACTTTTATCGAGGACGAGGCCGTTGGAAACGCAGGTTTTAAACGAAATCCCGTCAAACAACATTACCGCGATTGCGTGCAGGGTAAAAAACCATCCGCGTGTTTGATCCACGCCTTCGGCGATAAAATCAGCGGGGAAATAGCTTTCGAGCTTACGCGACTGTTCAAATGGATAATGATATTGCGCATATGGCATGGCGCCCGAATCGAACCACACGTCAATCAGGTCAGATTCGCGGTACATTGGTTTGCCGTCAGGACTTACCAGCACAATGTCGTCAACAAATGGACGATGCAGATCGAAGGTGTGATAGTTATCATCAGTAACATCGCCTGGCTTGTAATTTGCCAGCGGATCGGTTTTCATCAGACCGCAATTAACAGCTTTTTCACATTCTTCTCTTAATTGCGCCACCGACCCGATGCAGATTTCCTGGTTTCCATCTTCAGTTCGCCAGATTGGTAATGGGGTTCCCCAGAAACGGGAACGCGAAAGGTTCCAGTCAACAAGGTTTTCGAGCCAGTTTCCAAAGCGACCGGTACCGGTAGCTTCAGGTTTCCAGTTGATGGTTTTATTAAGTCCGATCATCTGTTCCTTGAAGGCGGTTGTACGGATAAACCAGGAATCGAGAGGATAGTACAGAATTGGTTTATCGGTTCGCCAGCAATGCGGATAGGAGTGTTCGTATTTTTCCGATTTGAAGGCTTTGTTTTCGTGTTTCAGTTTGACGATGATATCAATATCTACCGGAGGACATTTTCCTTCCAGACAATTAGCGTCATATTCCGGTTTTACATATCTGCCAGAAAATTCGCCCATCTGTTCAGTGAACTTTCCCTGTTTATCAACAAGGGTAAGCGTTCCCAGTCCATATTGTCTGCCAACGCGGAAGTCATCGGCGCCAAAACTCGGCGCGATGTGAACAATGCCGGTACCATCTTCGGTAGTAACAAAATCGCCGAGAACCACTCGAAACGGATCGCCATCTTCAGGCAGTGCATACGGCAGCAATTGCTCGAAGCGCAGCCCTTCAAATTGTTCTCCCTTGTATTCGGCAACCACCTGGAATGGGATGTGTTTATCGCCTTCGTGATAACTGTCAAGATCAAGCCCGGAGTTTTTCTCAGGAAAATATTGATGTAGCAACTCTTTTGCCAGTACTACGGTTTGTTCAGTAAATGTATAAGGGTTGAAGGTCTTAACCAGAACATAAGTAATATTCTTCCCCAAGGCAAGTCCTGTGTTAGAAGGAAGCGTCCATGGAGTGGTAGTCCATGCCAGAAAATAAAGTTCGCCGAAAAGATCATTGAACAGAAATTCCGATTTATCGTTTCTAATCACCTTAAACTGGGCAACAACTGTATTGTCCTTAACCATTTTGTAGGTTCCAGGCTGATTCAGTTCATGGGCGCTCAGACCGGTACCTGCAGCAGGCGAGTAAGGCTGGATTGAATAACCTTTATAAATCAGACCTTTCTCATAAAGTTTTTGAAGGAGATACCAGACGCTTTCGATGTATTTATTTTCGTAAGTGATATAGGGCTCATCAAGATTTAGCCAGTAGCCCATTTTAATTGTCATATCGTCCCAGAGATCTTTGTATTTCATCACTTCTGTGCGACATTCCTTATTGTAATCTTCAATGGATATCGACTTTCCAATATCTTCTTTGGTGATTCCGAGTTTCTTTTCGACGCCGATTTCGATAGGAAGTCCATGTGTATCCCAGCCGGCTTTACGACTGACAAAGAAACCTTTCATGGTTTTATAGCGGCAGAAAATATCCTTGATGGCGCGCGCCATTACGTGATGAATTCCCGGAATTCCATTGGCTGAAGGCGGTCCTTCATAAAAAACAAACGGCGTTTTTCCTTCCGTTTGTTTGAGACTTTTTTCAAACGTATCGCGCTCCTGCCAATATGCCTTTACCTCATCTCCGATTCGGGTCAGGTCAAGATTTTTATATTCAGGGTATCGTTTATTCATCATTCTATTCCTTCATCCCGGAATATCCGGGCAGCTTTTAGAAAAGGTTTGCAAAATTACGAAAAAATCTGGAAACCGGAAGCCAGGAACGTGATAAAAACTTAAAACGGGATAAAACCGCAAATTTAAAACTGGCGGTTTTATCCCGTTTTGAGTATAATTAGACTATTCTAACGTCCCACGCCCTACACCCTACGCCCTCACATAATGAGCCATATCAACAGGAATCTCCAATGACAATTCAACGATGCCTTTAAACTCATTACCATTCATCCAGGGTGATTGATAGATAATTTTTTTCTTTCCATGCTTTTCGATGGTGTAAACGTTCTTTTGATGGGTCTTCATAATTTCATTGATTTTTTTCCGCGAATGTTCGCCGTGGCAATCCATCATGTTCCTGCCAATGAGACCAGCCCCGCCATCGGTTGCATAATTTGCAATTGCCCGCTCATTCATATAAATGATAATGCCTTGTGCGTCGCAAACGATTACATTACCATCAAGTTTTTCGATCCAATCCATATTCAGACTTCCTAAAAAACAATTCTAAATGACGCTGTAAAGGTAGTGAAACAGAGCGAAACGAAATTTTTCAGTAATATCTGAAAATTTCAATTGCTTTTGAGCAAAATTAAGAACGTGCTTTTCTAAAGATACCGCACCATCGTGATCGTTCACATTTCCTAAGCATTTTTCAAAACCCCGGGAAATAATTCCGAATGAACTTTCATTGCACAGCCAATGATCATTCCGCTTAATTCATTTTCTATCATTTTTCTTTTTCAGGTTAATCGGAAAAGACAGACAAGGTAATACGAAATGTTGACAAATTTTTAAAAATTAACCGCAAAATTGCGCGGTATTGCACAAAGATTGTGTCGTTAAAAGTTTCATTATCTTTTTCATCATAATTTCCCGCCCCGTTTCCACCCGGATATAATAAACCCCCGGCGGCATCCTCGCCAGTGAAAACACCCGGCTGGTCCCGGTTTCTATGGTGGTTTCGAGGATCTTTTCGCCGGGAAGCCCGAAGATGCTTACTTTGGCAGTGCCGGGGGCTCATTGGAAACTTTCAGCAAGCCATTGAATTTCAGCAGTGACTCCCGAATTAAACATGAAAATTCCGGGCTGGCATCAGTCGGGAATATCCTCTATTTGTTCCTTTGAAAGACCGGTAAATGCCTTGATTTTTTCTGCGGGCTCGCCATTTTTCTTCATATTGCGGGTCACCAAAAGAAGTCCTTCTGAAAATGCTTCGGCTTTACCTTCGGCTTTACCTTCGGCTTTACCTTTGGCAATTCCCTTTGCCATTCCTTCTATCACACCTTCATCCTTCGCGGTGAAGATGACGCTTTTCTGGTTGCTTAAGTTATCCAGATGGCGAAGATAGGTGGCTTTGGCTTCCTTGTTTAGCCGGTCGGTAGTGAGCTTCTCCCGCACTTCTGCCAATCCTTTGGCCCGGCTGCCTTCTTTGATATCGCCGTTTTTGAGGTAAAAGATCCACTCATCCAGCGTATCTTTGGCAATATCGTTGAACTGGTTTACCTTGATCACATAATACTCGGGAAACAGCGCGCCGGCGGTCTGGCGCATGAACAACTGCTGCTGCCTAAGGCTCAGCATCAACTCCTCATGCGTATGAAGTCCTGTAAAATGGGTAACTCCGTGATAAACGTAATCGTCGCCCTGTCCAAGGTCAAAATAGACAATGTTGATCGAATATACCTTCCTTACTTTCAGGTATTCATCGCCCAGGTTGATATATTCCGTTACGGCTTTTGACGCCCCGAACAACATCCGCTGGAAATAATCGAGTTCACGGTTATTCTGGAGCTCAATAATAATCAGTTGTTTCTGAGAATCTTCGGCAAGGATGTCAACCCGGTTGAACTTGTCGGATTCGTGCTGCTGATTGCCTTCGCTTTCGAGGATGCGGTCGATTTTGATGTCCTGGCGCAGCAATTCGCTCAGGAATCCTTCAAGGATGCCGAAGTTAGCTTTGTTTCGCAGCAACCGCTTCACCGCCCAGTCAAATGAAATCAATGGCTTCAACATGAGTTTTTTTTACAAAATTTCATCAAATCCGGCTAAAGTTTGACAATCTTGCCCTTGATTGTTTCACTTCCCGTTTCAACCCTGGTATAATAAACCCCGGAAGCCCTTCCCGCCAGCGAAAACACCCGGCTTGTCCCGGCTTTCATGGTGGTTTCGAAGATCTTTTCGCCGGGAAGTCCGAAGATGCTTACTTTGGCCATGCCGGTGGCCGGGTGGCCGGCGAGCGAGAGGGTGAATTCTCCGGTTGTGGGGTTTGGAAAGACCAGAAACCCGTCTGAAGCGGTTTGTGCAGGCATCCCGTTTTTCTCCGGACCGATGGTTGTTGCAAGCGGGAGCGCCGGCGCGTTGCACCAGGGGCCGGTGGGGGCGATGTATCCATGCATGTACCCGCCTTCTTCAACCGTGGCGCCCGGAAGGTAATTGATCATCTGCCCGGCAATCATCTCGGCGCTGCCGCCGGCATGCACCTTGAAAAGGCTGCCGTTGCCGGCTACGACGATGGTTTGGGTGGCGTTGTAGCAGGCGTAATTTCCATTGCCGAGGGTGACATTGTTTACCAAAACCTGCGCGGGCACGGGGATCGTGTACTCGTAAGCGCCCATGTCGATTGCCCCATTGATCCTGGGATTGCCTGCCAAATCTAAGGAAGGTAAAAAACTACTTACGCCGGTAATGTCTGCGGCATTTATACATGGGGAGGTGGATTGTAATTGCCAATTGGCATTTAATCCATCATAACCAGTACCTGCGCCAGCGGAAGGAGAAATAAATTGAGGAATCGTGTCGATGTTATTGGTGTAGTTAGCCGTATTATAATTGCTACCACCACCAGGCCCACCAAAAGAATTTATTCCTCCTTGTAAATCACAGTGATCTATAAAAGGATCGCATCCGTTATCACCCAAATAAAATTCCTTTCCATTACCGTTATAATTTCCATACATAATTGTATTTTTAAATGTCGGTAATGAGTTTGATGTCAAAACAATAGAAGAAACTATTTGAGTATAGTTTTCGGATATGGTATTGTTTAATATCATTGGAGCTGATGAGTTCCATATACCAAAAGCTCCACCAGATAATGCATTATTGTTTGAAATTACATTATCTACAATGTTTGCATTACAATTTTCCATATACAATCCTCCACCATAAACTGAAGCATTGTTGTTGCAGATCTTGTTGTTTGTTAAGAACATATTGGTAGACGTTATAACTCCGCCAGCTCCCTTGACTGCTTGATTATGATGCACATTGTTTCTTTCAAACACAATATTATTCGTTGCTGACAAACAAAATCCACCACCATCAATATCACCGAGATTTCCGTGTATGTCGTTATGGTCTATTAACCCGGATAAAGTACCGGTCGTGGTCATATAAATACCACCACCCTGAATTAATGCGTGGTTGGTATAAATCTCACAGTATGATATCTTGATGGGTATTTGCCATACAGATATACCGGCGCCCCAGTTTCCATGGTTGTTGTTTATTTTGCAGTGCGATAAAATAACCTTTCCAAAAGCCTCACAGTAAATACCGTAAGATTTGCTGTATTCTGCCTGGGTATAAACCAGCATCGACGTGTCATTGTCGGCCATAACCATCCGATTCATCCAGTTGTTATTCCAGTTGATGCCGTTCCAGCCGAATGTTGTGTCGATGGCCGTGAAGCGGTTCATGTTTTGTGGCGAACCAATCGAAATCAAACGCCCGTAAACCTGAAGCCGGCTGTTCTGTCCAAATTTGACGGTAGCGCCCGGGTTTACTGTAACCGTGATTGCATTAGGAATGGTCACGTTTGAACCAAACTGAAGGGTTCCGCTCCAGGCAGTGTTTTCCACGATTGTTGAACCGTCGTTGGGTTTGATGCCGATGATGGCGTGCTGGTTGTTGGTAAAATTATACCCGCCGGGGGTGATAGCCGAAAGGGCATAATATCCATTATAGCTGCCTCCCCAGCCGAAATTGAAATGGTATAGCCCGGACAGATTCATCCCGTCGCAAACCCAAGCGTGACTGCCCACTCCATCGCCGCGATAGTAAACCGGTCGGTTGCTGGTCAGCTCTGCCTGAATCAGCGAATCCCAAACAGCCGTGGCATAATCGCCAGATTTAACATACTGCAAGGTTGAGCTCGCATAGCGGAAATAATTGAGAAAAGCCCGTGTCATGGGGTCGGAGCTGCTTGAATAGTAAACATTCGTGCCTCCTGTCCCGAACTGGGCGCCGCAAGCCACGCCGCAATGGTACATCAACCTCGCTACATTTGAATCAACGCTGGCACATGCGTTTGGCATGGATGCGATGTTGTAAATGGCTTGACCGAAGTTGGCGCTGTAAGTATTTCCGGGGCATGGTCCTGGGCACCAGTCATAGCTGAAGGCTCCGAGCCCCTGGTTAGGCCAGTTGTGAAATTTCATGATCTGTGCCATGGCAGTTGCAACACAGCCTGTTAGCGAACCGCCGGGGCACAATGCATTGTAAGGCCAGCCCTGATCCCAGGTGGTGGTCAACAGAGGATTGACAACAACCCCGTGAGATTTAGCGTTTTTGCCACCATTTTTCAAAGCGACCCATTTATCTGTGATACTTAGCGTCCCCGGCAGGTTGTTCTCAATGACATGAGTTATCACTTTATTGTAGGTCTCCATTAATCCCCAAAAATTATTACCGAAATTATTACCACGGTTTTCAGGAAATGGTCTTCCCTCGTTGGAATAACCAAGGATCGGGTCAATGCGATCATCGGCAGCTATCAACACAAAGCCGTTCAGGTGTTGAAACACATAGAACATTGTCGTGCCGGCGCTGTTAACGCTGGTGTAGGTTAAGGTTAATGTATTGACAGCAGTTACGCCTGGGTTAATATCTTTCAGGAAGTTGAAGGCCACCGTTTGGGCGTTTGGAATACTCACGCGGGCAGCCCGGGAGTTGATTGCCGACAAGCCCATCGCGATCAGCAGGAAAAGGTTGAGTGTCATTTTGAGCAGTTTTAGCTTCTGTTGCTGCCGGAGGAAAAACTCCTGAAATTTCGATGACAGGTTCATATGGGGGTAGTTTATGGTTTGGTGCAAATGTAATATTTTGCAAATGACGAAGGACTATATTTCCGGGAGCAACTGGTAAAACGGCAAAACGGTAAAACGGTAAAATTTTAGTAATTGCCGGCGTACACCTTTATTTCGCCTTTTTACCAGTTTACCGTTTTACCGTTTATTGAGCGGGACTATATATTCTTTAAAATATTTTCCATACAACGGTCAAATTCATCAAAAAACCGGGTCAATCGCTGAAGCTCCTGATTATATATTTTTCTTTTTTCTTCGAGTTTAGCGCTGAAAACATTCCGGTCAAACACCTGATCGTAGGAGTTAAGTTTCTTATTGATCAGATCAAAGTCTACTTGAACATCGTTCAGCAGCAATTCATTCAGGTCATACACATCACGCGCTTTAAAACGGGTCATGATTGCCCGGACTTTCTCTGCAAGAATCTCCCCGGAATCGAGGGCCAAAATGAAATAATTGGACAAGTCATGATAAACAGGACGAATTATTTTTTTCATGGGCGCTCTGTAAATATCATTCTCCCGAAAATCAAAACTGATTCTGCACAGCGTTTGATTGTCCCCGTTGAACAATATCCCTTGAATCCGAATGGAAAAAGTAATCCCGAATTTGGTCTCATGGAACCCGCTAATTTTTTCTTGAAATAGTTCTTCAAGAAAAGAGGTGATTTTGGACGATTGCAGATCAAAGAAATTGAAATCCAGGTCTTCAGAGAATCGTTTTATCCCATAGCACTTTTGCAAACAAGTGCCGCCCTTGAAATAAATGGTGTTGAACTCCCGGTATATTCCTGCTAAAGCCAAATGCTGATAGTAGTCAAGTTCCAGTTGCCGGAGATTATATCCCGTTTTAATCTTATATGCGTTCAATTCTTCCTTTTCCATGATCAGAAATCTTCATTGATGATCAGTTTCCATTTTTTGTTTTTCAGTCCATTATCGGTCAGCAATGGATTCAACCGTTCATATTTGCCATTCGTATAAAGATTATCAATCATGATCTGATTTCTCTCCAACAGATATCCAACCCTTTTGTTTAATACAGAAGAGTGAAGTTTATTAAGATAGATCGTGAGTATTTCAAGATTGATTTTGTCCCTGAATGATGAAATAAAAGAATTGGTTTCCGACAGGTAAACTTTGGATGAAAACACGAGGCAGTCGATCAGCGTCTTTTCAATATTGGACATAAAGATGTCGGTATTGCCGAATACCATTTTTTTGTACCCAAAAAAAAGATTCTTCCGGACTTTGTGAAAATTAACCGTTACATTCTCCACTTCCTGTTCGTAAAGTACTTTATTGGTTATCAGATCAAGGTTGGTAAACCTCTGTGTTGTACTTCCATAGTATTCGAGGGCTGAATGGAGCCCAATGTAGGTTTCCGGAAAAAGTTTTTGTAAAAGAAACTTATTTTCAATCCTTTTCAATGAATAAAACGGTTTTTTTAACCGAAATATTTTCCCCTGTTTTGCCCATCTGCTCAGCGTACTGATAACAACCTCCTTCTTCTGCCCGGTCAGTTTAACCACATCATTTAACGAAAATATTTCCAGTCCAAAGGAGTCGAGTGATTGAGAGAAGGAAAAAAAATCCATAAAGTTTGATTTGATTCTGACAAAGTTAATAAACATTCATTCATTATAAACAAACATAATTGTTTATTTTTATTGATTGTATGTTCGCATTGTCAGTGACTAACTGATCAACCCACCCAACTTTGCTTACTCGGGGGCTGCTGATTTAACATTCACTCCTTGTAACTATTTGTTCAGCGGAGGTTCACGAAAGAAACACAAAGGTTTACCTGCGGGATCAGAAATTCATCGAAATCAATCTTTGATGATTTTTATGGTTTCTGTCCTGTCACCTGTGATGATCCGGAGAAGATAAAGTCCCACCGGTTTTTCCGAGATAGAGAATTCATGCCGGCGATCGCCCCTGATCGGTTGGGTGGCGATCTGTTTACCCTTCATGTCAAAGATTTCAACGAAACCCTGATTAGGTGGGTTATCGCCGGAAAATTCAACGACGAACCTGCCCGTGGTGGGGTTGGGGTATAACGTAAAGGTTGATTTTTCAATTTTCAATGGCGTCGGATCACTTACCGTGACAACAGAGGGGACAGCAGGCGCATTGCACCACGGTCCGGTTGGGGCGATGTATCCATGAAGGTTTCCGCCGAATAGCGCCCGTGAGCCTGGCAGGGAAGTGATTCTCTCCCCGGCGATCATCTCGCCGCTGCCGCCGGCATGCACCTCAAACGCGGTTCCGTTGCCTGCAACGGTAATGGTTTGGGTGGCGTTGTAGCAGGAGTAATTTCCATTGCCGAGGGTGACATTGTTTACCAAAACCTGCGCGGGCACCGGAATCGTGTACTCGTAAGCGCCGATGTCGATTGCACCATTAATTCGGGGATTTCCAGCAAGGTCTAAAGCAGGCAATAAATTGATTACCCCTGTTGTAGATCCAGAATTAACGCATGGAGATCCAAATATTAGCTGCCAACTATAGTTGGCAGGGTTGTATCCATTACCAACCCCAGTGGATTGATTTTGGAATTGTGGAGGGACCATGATATTTGTGGCAGAGTAATTGGCTGTGGTGTAATTGGCTCCTGAACCACCGCCTTGGATACCAGCGAGACCTCCTTCTATATCATTCCAATCGAAGAATGGATCGGAATTTGGAAGTCCTATAGCTAGTTGGTTACCGTAATTCGTTGCCACATTCCCATAAAGAATGCAGTTTTGAACATGTGCATTAGCTGCATTCCCAAAAGCTATAGCAGCACCTATTCCGTTAGTATTATTTACAACTGTTGTACTTACAATATATGGATTACAATCTGTAACATATATTGTACCTGCGCCGAAACCATTAGTAGTTCCACCCCCAGAAGTTGTTTCCCCTGACGGTATCACCGGCCTTTGGCGCCAAAAATGGCCTTCCTTCATTGGAATACCCGAGGATAGGCTCGATGCGGTCGTCGGCGGCCACGATCACAAAACCAGTTTCGTTGCCAAAAACGTAGTACAGTGGCTGGGTTTCGCTTGTGCCGGCATAAACCAGGGAAAGCGGCGAGCTGGCTGCGCCGTTATCAATGTTTTTCAGGAAGTTGAAGGCCACGGTTTGGGCTGTTTTTTCGGGTATGTGGGCCGAAAATGCCGGGGCGCCGGATAAGAACAGGAGAAGGAAAATGATGGAAAGGATTGTTTTCATTGCCGGTAAAAGGGTTATGTGTTTTTCGGTAAATTCAGCCATGGTCTTTGGTTTGTGACAAATATATAACATTTGCCGGCATCCGGCGTAACGTGTTGATAATTTGATATGTTAGAATTTTACCAGCTTCCCCAAAATCACTTCCTGCATTATTTCCACCCGGATGTAATAAACCATGGCAGGCCAACCCGTCCACAGAAAAAATATAAATTGTTAAACCAGGAAGCGCATATTATTTTGATTTGATAAAATCTTCTACATCAATATCAGCCTGGGTCAAAATAGCTTTCAACGTCCCTTCAGGCATATCTCCGGAATGGTTTGGGATTGTGGTATATTTATTTGTATGGGGATTATGCCAAATTTCATGGCTGCCGGCAGCCTGACGATGAAACTCAAAGCCAAACCGTTTAAGGATACTTATGATATCGCGATACCTGAATCCTGAAAGTCGTCCCATTTTACACGCCAATTACCAATGGGTAGTCAAAACTATCGGCCAATATTCGCAATTTGGGTATCTGTTCTACCTGTGCCTCAATCAATTTTTTAGCCACGTCTTTGGCTATTTCGAGTGTCTCTGCAATGGTTCTTCCCTGTGCAACGAGGCCTTGAATATTATCAGAAGTGGCCAGATAAAAACCTTCCGGCAATTTCTCAATGTGTAAATTTACTACACGTTCCATTTTCTATTTCTTTTTTCAAAGGTATGCAAAAACCTGCTTCTTAAGTCTGACCTTTATTGAAAAGGCCATCAGCAATTGAATTTTGCTTTCCGGCTAAAGTTTCACTGCCTTTTTTACCGACATTTCCCGCCCCGTTTCAATCCTGACATAATAAACCCCCGAAGCCCTTCCCGCCAGCGAAAACACGCGGCGGGTCCCGGTTTCCATGGTGGTTTTGAGGATTTTAAAATTCGGGGTTGGCATCAATCGGGAATATCCGCTATTTGTTCCTTAGACAGACCGGTAAATTCTATGATTTTTTCGACAGGTTCGCCATTTTTTTTCATATTGCTGGCCACCAGAAGAAGGCCTTCTGAAAATCCTTCGGCTTTGCCTTCGGCCTTACCTTCGGCCTTACCTTCGGCCTTACCTTCGGCTTTGCCTTTGGCCAATCCCTTAGCCATTCCTTTGGCCATTCCTTTGGCCATTCCTTCAACCAGCCCTTCGTCCTTTGCGGTGAAGATCACGCTTTTCTGGTTACTAAGGTTGTCGAGGTGACGAAGGTATGTTGCCTTGTCCTCCTTGTTCAGCCTGTCGGTAGTGAGCTTCTCACGCACTTCGGCCAATCCTTTGGCGCGGCTGCCTTCTTTAATATCCCCATTTTTAAGGTAGAAAACCCATTCATCAAGGGTGTCTTTGGCAATATCGTTAAGAGGATGGGCCCGATGCGGTCGTCGCCAGCCACGATCACAAAACCGGTTTCGTTGCCAAAAACGTAGTAGAGTGGCTGGGTTTCGCTTGTGTCGGAATAAACCAGCGAAAGCGGGGAATTGGTGACATTGCCTTCCACGGTTTTCAGGAAGTTGAAGGCCACAGTTTGGGCGGTTTTTTCGGGAACGTGGGCGGGAAATGCCAGCTTACAGATTAAAAACAGGAGAAGAAAAATGATGGATTGGGTTATTTTCATTGTGGTAATAGGGTTTATGTGTTTTTCGATAAATTCAGCCATGTTCTTCGGTTTTTAACAAATATAGAAATTTTGCTGACTTCCGGCATGGTGTTTTATATGGTAATAATTATTGCCGATTAGAGGCGAAATTAGTTATAAATATTACCGGTTATCAATCCGCCGCAATTTCCCGCGCAACTGTTACACTATTGAGACTATTCCGAAAAGTAAATAATTTTTAGATAGAGCCAACCATGAAGCTGATTATCAATTACCACGACCTAAAGGTCGGGGCAATTCATGTTGCTGAAATACGGACAGACACCAAAGTTGCACGGATAATTTTGCCTATATTTGTGCCTCAAACCAATTTCCCATTTTATTTCCCATCCCAACTAATCCAATTCCAATGAAAAAATCAATTTCGCAATTTGCCTTTATAGCGTTTTTGTTGGCGCTTGCCACCTGCACAATGGCACAAAAATTTTACCGCTATGATTCCGTTGCCGGAGATCCGCTCAAAGTAAGGATATATACCCTCGACAATGGCTTGAAAGTTTATCTAACCGTGTATAAGGACGCCCCGCGCATCCAGACCGCCATAGCAGTCAGAACCGGTAGCAAAAACGATCCTTCCGACAATACAGGAATGTCGCACTACCTCGAGCATATAATGTTCAAGGGCACTGACGAATTTGGAACAAAGGATTTTCCCAAAGAAAAAGTACTTCTGGATCAGATAGAGCAGAAATTCGAGGTTTACCGGAAAACAACAGATACGCTGAAGCGGAAAATGATCTATCACGAAATTGACAGCATTTCGGGGCTTGCCGCAACTCTTGCAATAGCCAATGAGTACGATAAACTTCTCTCCGTAATCGGCGCCAAAAATACCAATGCCTTCACTTCATTTGAGGAAACCATTTATATCAACGATATTCCTTCGAGCAAAATAAATCAGTGGCTTGAGATTGAAAAAGAACGTTTTCAGGATCCTGTTTTCCGGCTGTTCCATACCGAACTTGAAACTGTGTACGAGGAGAAAAATATGAGTCTTGACAACGATAACGACAAGATTTTTGACGAATTGTTTGCCGGATTATTCAAAAATAACACTTATGGAACTCAAACCACTCTCGGAACGGTTGAACATCTGAAAAACCCGTCGCTGACTTCCCTGCGGAACTACTACGCTTCGCGGTATGTTCCCAACAACATGGCGGTTGTGCTATCAGGCGACTTTGATCCGAATGAGATGATCAAACAGATTGACGCCACCTTTGGCAAACTTATTGCAAAACCTGTAAAGTTATATTTTCCTGGCGTTGAGAAACCGATTACCGCGCCGGTAGTCATTGAGGTTGTTGGTCCCGACGCTGAATCGGTGACAATGGGTTATAGGTTGGGCGGTTGCGATACCAAAGACGCCGACCTGGTGACTGTTTTCAATATGATTCTGAGCAACAGCGCTGCCGGATTGATGGATCTGAATCTGAATCAGGCGCAGAAAGTTCTGGAAGCAAGCGCTTTTTCTTATGTGCTGAAGGATTATTCGGTAAATATTTTCAGCGGAAAAGCCAAGGAAGGTCAGTCATTGGAAGATGTTAAGGGGCTGATTATGGGACAGATTGATCTTGTAAAAAAAGGCGAATTTCCCGACTGGTTGATCCCGGCAATCATCAACAATATCAAACTGAATGAGACAAAAAGTTACGAAACGAACATGGGCAGAACTATGCAGTTGGTTGATGAGTTTGTGAAGGAAACCCCTCACAAAGACATTGTTGGTAATGTTGCCCGGCTTTCGAAAATTACCAAACAGGATATTGTCGCATTTGCCAACAAAAACTATGGCGACAACTATGCGATAGTTTATAAAAGAACCGGGAAGGCAAAAGAGGTAAACAAAGTTGTAAAACCTCAGATTTCTTCTGTTGCAATGAACCGCGATGATGAATCGGAATTCCTGAAGAAAATAGTTGCCGAACCAGGTAAGGTGATCGAACCTGTTTTTCTCGATTATAAAAAGGATATCAGGCAGTTCAGCACGAAAAGCAATATCCCGGTTTTATACAGGGAAAATACCGAAAACAAGACCTTTTCGCTCTATTACTATTTTGAAATGGGGACAAATAACAACCGTGAGCTGGGTATCGCGCTTGAATATCTGAAATATCTCGGCTCTTCGAAATATTCTCCCAAGCAAATCCAGGAGGAATTTTATAAACTTGGATGTTCATTCAATGTTTATAGTTCCGATAAGGATGTTTGGATTTCATTGGATGGGTTAAGTGAAAATATGCAAGCCGCCATGGCGTTGATCACACAGTTGCTTAATGACGCCCAGCCAAATAAACCGGCGTTGGAAAACCTTGTGGCAGATACAAAAAAACGTCGGGAAGACGATAAACTTTCCAAGGAGACGATCCTGTGGCAGGGAATGTACAATTACGGGGTTTATGGCGAAAAATCACCTTTTACCAATATCCTGACCGGCGTCGAACTCGATGCGCTGAAGGCTGAGGATCTGATTGGCATTATCAAGGGATTAATGGGATACAAACACGAAATCCTGTATTATGGACCTGTCAGCGTAAGCGATCTTACGTTGGTTCTTGATAAAGAACATCGGGTTCCCTCAAGCCTGAAAGCAATTCCGGAAGCGGTGAAATTTGAGCAAAAACCGAATAACTCTTCCAAGGTATTCACTGTTGATTATGATATGAAACAGGTTGAAATCGTAATGCTGTCGAAATCCGCAGCATATAACAAGGAGATGGAACCTATGGTTCGCCTTTTCAATGAATATTTTGGCGAGAGCATGAACTCGATTGTATGGCAGGAGATCAGGGAGTCGAAAGGACTTGCTTATAGCGCTTATGCGGGCTATAGAAAGCCGCAGCTACCTTCGGAGGACTTTTATCTGTTCTCTTATATTGGAACCCAGAATGATAAACTGCCTGAGGCGATGAAGGCAATGACAGGGCTTTT
Source organism: Bacteroidota bacterium (assembly GCA_037131145.1). GTDB lineage: Bacteria > Bacteroidota > Bacteroidia > Bacteroidales > FEN-979 > CAIVAT01. Next base: position 5,097 of record JBAXRP010000033.1, on the reverse strand, counting down.
CAACAATATGCCTGAAAGCGAAAAGGCGATGAACAACTCCAAAAAGGCGATTATCAACAAAATAAGAACCGAGAGAATCACAAAGGCGAGAATTCTGTTCAATTACATTAATGCCCGGAAATTCGGTCTTACTTATGATATTCGTAAAGATGTGTTTGAAAAGGTTCCCACGCTGACCTTTGCCGACCTGAAAGCATTTCAGCAGAAATACCTCCGGGATAAAAATTTCAACATCATGGTACTTGGAAAAAAGGGCGAACTGGATATTAAAACCTTATCGTCGTATGGACAAGTACACTCGCTGGATTTGAAAGAGGTTTTTGGATATTAGTCATCCGAAAACTTTTTCAGCAACTCCCTGTATTGCGAGAATACCGTAGCTCTTGAAATGAATCCAAGATATTTTCCGTTTTCGAGAACGGGCAGATTGTACCGCGCGCTTTTCTGAAACAATTGAACAACCGAATCCATTGGTTCGTCGGGATCAATCACGCCATCGGGCATGATGAGTAAGTCTTTGACAAAAGTACTGTCATAAAGCGTATGGTCAAACATGATTTGCCGGATATTATCAAGCGAAACTATCCCATGGAATTTACCTTCAGTATCAACTACCGGGAAGATATTTCTCGATGATATTGCAATCACTTTAACCAGTTCGCCCAGAGAAGCCTTCGGATTAATTATGGAAAAGTTTGTTTCAATAAGTTGCCGCGGCGACATGAAAGAGAGCACGGCTTTGTCTTTATCATGGGTAATTAACTCTTTCCGTTCGGCAAGTTGGCGGGCATAAATCGAATGACTTTCAAAAATGTGTGATGTGAGGTAGGCAATGGCTGAAACCATTATCAACGGCGTTAATAACTGGTACCCTCCGGTGATTTCGGCAATAAGGAACATCGCTGTGAGCGGGGCATGCATAACGCCTGCCATTACTCCCGCCATTCCTACCAACGCGAAGTTGCTTTGAGAAAGAGATAACCCGAATATCTCATTTATCAGGTTTGCAAAAAAGAGACCGCTGATGGCTCCCACAAAGATTGCCGGCGCAAAAGTGCCTCCGATTCCGCCGCTTCCCTGCGTAAGCGCCATTGCTACAACTTTCATCAGAATCAATCCAAAAACTATGAGCAGAAAAATCCAATGATTATGCTTCAATTCTCCGAAAAAAGAAAAATTGCCGATTACTTCCCCATGTCCCTGGATCGCTTCCTTTAAAATTGTGTAACCTTCGCCAAATAGCGAGGGATAGATAAAAATAAGTAATGCAAGCGAAATTCCGGCGAAAACGACTCTTTGAGCAATTGAAAATCTTTTGAGAAAAGACTCAATGCCAATACTTCCCCGGATAAAAAATACCGAAACCAGTCCGGTAAAAATTGCAAGCAGGATATAAAAAGGTATGTCTTTAAGATTAAAAGTACTGTTTAAAGTAAATGAGAACAGGACTTCATTTCCCATTAAAAGGTACGCAACAAGCGAAGCGGAAACCGTTGTGATTAATAGCGGAATCAGGGTTGTCATGGTAAGATCGAGCATCAGTATCTCAATCACAAAAACAGCTCCGGCAATGGGCGCTTCAAAAATTGCGGAAATAGCTGCCGCCGCGCCACAGCCAATTAGAAGCGTGGTAGTCTTGTAATCAAGTCGGAACAGTCGCGCAAGATTTGATCCTATTGCAGAACCTGTGAGTACAATGGGAGCCTCGGGTCCCACCGAACCGCCAAAACCGAGCGTGAGAGTGCAGGCGATTAGCGACGAGAAAGTGTTGTGCGGCTTTATCTGACCGTTGTTTTTCGAAATGGCGTATAGTATCTTGCTAACGCCGTGGTTGATATTGTCCTTTACAACATAGCGAACAAATAGGATGGTGAGGATAATTCCGACAACCGGAAAAGCGAGGTAGAGATAATAAATCCCATGGTAGCTGAAGCCGTTGGTAAGAAAATAGTTGGTATAATAGAGTGTGTTTTTCAGCGTAACTGCCGCCAAACCGCTGCCAATACCCACCAATACGCTAAGAATCAGCACAAATTGACGGTGTTTGATGTGGCGTAACCGCCATACAAGGAGTTTTCCGGTGATTGACTTTGGAAGCATTATCTGCAAATGTAACTTTTTAAAAGCATAACTTTGGCGATAATTCTAAAGATACCGGTTTCGGATAGTACGCTTGAAAATATTACAGATGCTGGCGCCAAGACAAATAAAAATCAGTTTGTTTTCATTTTTTCTTTTAATCATCAGTTGTTTTGGGGCATATTCTGAAAGTAAAACAGACTTCCCGCCTTATCAGAATCCAAAATTTCCGTTGGCAAAAAGAGTGAGTGATCTGATATCAAGAATGACATTGTCGGAAAAATTTTTCCAGCTTGGTTCCCCGGCTCCTGCAATTGATCGGTTAGGCGTGGCTGCTTATAATTATTGGAATGAAGCGCTGCATGGGGTAGTGTCCTCAGGTGCAACTTCATTCCCGCAGGCAATCGCGCTTTCGTCAACATGGGATCGCGACCTGATTTACCGTGTTGCAGTCGCCATTTCCGATGAGGCTCGCGTAAAAAACAACCACGATGGAAAAGGATTAGTTTATTGGAGTCCGACAATCAATATGTCGCGCGATCCGCGGTGGGGAAGAACTGAGGAAACTTATGGGGAAGATCCATTTTTAACGGCGCAAATTGCTGAACAGTTTATCAGGGGAATGCAGGGATCTGATGCGAGATACTTGAAAACAGTGGCAACCGTTAAACATTTTGCCTGCAATAATGTAGAATTAAACCGTAACAGAATTTCCTCGAATGTTGATGAAAGAAGTTTGCGGGAATATTATCTGCCTGCATTCAAGGCATGTATTACGGAAGCCGGAGTATATTCGGTTATGAGCGCTTACAACGCTTTGAATGAAGTTCCCTGCCCTGTAAACAGAACCTTATTAACAAACATCCTCAGAGACGAATGGGGCTTTACCGGCTTTGTAGTCTCCGATTGCAATGCGGTTTTCGATGTTTACGCTTCACACGGCTATGTTCAAACGGCTCCCGACGCCACGGCGCTATCAATAAAAAGCGGAACCGACCTGAACTGCGGAGGCACATATCAATATTTTGCAAGCCCTGCATTGTCATTAGGTCTGATGAGTGAAGCGGATATTGATACAGCTCTGACGAGGATATTCAAAGCAAGATTTTTATTGGGTGAATTTGATCCTCCCGCTCTCGTGCCATATACTTCAATTCCCGATTCTATCCTCGATTGCCCGAATCACAGAAATCTTGCTATTCTCGCAGCGAAAGAGGCAATTGTATTATTGAAAAACCAAAACGGTATTCTGCCATTGAACAAAGACTCAATTTCCTCAATCGCTGTTATCGGACCAAATGCCAGTGTAGTTCAACTCGGAGGATATAGCGGTACGCCGTCCGTTTTAATTTCCACTTTGCAGGGAATCATGAACAAGTTCAATGGCTCCGGCATGATTATAAATTTTGCAGAAGGGTGCTCGCTTTATGGCGACAAAGATTCGGCTGCTTTTGAATATGCCGTAAACCTGGCAAAAAATTCAGATGTAGCTATTGTGGTTGGCGGAACTGATCTGAGGATTTCGAGTGAAGAAAAAGATCGGATATCCCTCGATTTACCAGGCGTTCAGGACTCCCTTGTTCAGGAAGTTTTTCGCGTCAATAAGAGAACTATAGTCGTTTTGATTAGCGGATTCCCGCTTTCCATTAACCAAATAAACGACAGTATTCCCGGAATTATTTCAGCCCTCTACGGCGGTCAGGCGCAAGACGCCGCCATTGCCGACGTCTTATTCGGAGATTATAATCCGGGAGGTAAATTGACTTCAACATGGTATAAATCGGTTGCCGACCTCCCGGAAATGGATCGCTACGATATCAACGAAAACAGAACTTACCAGTATTTTAAAGGCGCCCCGCTGTTTCCTTTCGGATATGGATTGAGTTATACCACTTTTGAATACAGTAACCTCATCAAAAGCGCCGGTATCGTAAAACCCGGCGATTTGCTGATGGTAAGCGTAACTATTAAAAATATCGGTAAAATATCGGGAGATGAAACGCCGCAGTTTTATATTCATCATGTTTCGTCAGGTATAAAAAGACCTTTAAAAGAACTACAAGATTTTCAAAGGATATCTCTTCAGCCGGGCGAAAGTAAAACTGTTACTTTCAGATTAAAACATGAAGATCTGGCTTATTATAATGAAAAATCGAAATCTTTTGTGGTGGAAGATGGCGTTGTCGAAATCATGGCTGGAAGTTCTTCGGAAGATATTAAACTTATTGATGAAATACAGGTTCAGGGAACGACGGTTGCAAATACCTTTCGCCAGAATGCTTTGGGACGGATTGAAGCGGAAAATTTTGAGAAAAAATCGAAACCGCTTTCTATTGTCGCCAACAATGAAGGAGGACAAAGTATCAGCGTCGCCAATGAAAATGACTATACAGTTTACAGAAATGTTGATTTTGGGACGGGCGTTACACAATTTAACGCAAGCATTGAATTGGATTCTACAATTGGACAGGATGGAACTCTTGAGATAAGGCTCGACAGTATTACAGGATCATTAGCCGGTTTGATGATGCTGGTAGCTCCGAAAAAGGGCGAAGGGTATCAAAAAAAGAGCTGTATGATCAATGGCGCCACCGGTAAACGCGATTTGTTTCTCCTTTTTAAAAATTCGGGCAATGGATTTTGCAAAATGAACTGGTTCGGTTTTCAAAACGGTTTGTTTATTTCCGACAAACTTAAATGCAGTGTGCAACTATATCCAAACCCTTCTTCATCGCAATTCCGGCTGGCGTTTAATTGCTCTGTAAACTCCGAAATTCTTATTGAAATATTCACGATAGAGGGAATCAGGATAAAATCATTCAGACCCAAAGCGCAATTCACCGGTATAAACAGGATATCATTTAATACCGAAGATTTAGGATTGAAGCGGGGATTGTACCTTGTAAACTTCGCGATTGATAATTACAGGGAAACATTCAAATTATGTGTCGTTCCCAACTAATCCCGTCATTCCAGTGTCAAAGACCTATTTTGATTTCAGTGATTTTGCAAGCTCAT
>JBAXRP010000032.1:0-25313 GCA_037131145.1 Bacteroidota bacterium | reverse complement strand
AGGTTCAAGGTTCAAGGTTCAAGGTTCAAGGTTCAAGGTTCAAGGTTCAAAATTCTATTGTTCTACTTTCTACTTTCTACTTTCTACTTTCTACTTTCTACTTTTCCACTGTTCATCGGCAATCCAATCTCAAACCTGCTACCTTTTCCAATTTCACTTTCAATCCGAATTTCCCCGTGATGAGCGAGGATAATTGCTTTTACATAACTCAGTCCAAGTCCGAAGCCCTTGATATTATGAATATTTCCCGATGTAACCCTGAAGAATTTGTCAAAAACCCGGCGCTGGGCTTCAGGCGTCATTCCGATACCCTTGTCGTGAACTCCAAAAAAGTATTTTCCTGCCCGGTTAAAGGAAAACACTATAATTTCAGGCTTTACAATTGAATATTTGTTCGCGTTATCAAGCAGGTTCAAAAGTACATTTCTGATGTGATCCTCGTCAACGAGAAGTTCGGCGTGTTGAGCTTCAAGATTGGTAATAATGGAGCCGTCACGTTTTTCAATTTGTAGCCGGTAGTGATCAACAACTTTCTCAATAAGGTTGTTTAGGTTGACCGGCGCAGGGCGTAGATTAAAATCGCGGCTGTCGAGTAAAGCCATCTGCAAAACCTGCTCAACACGGGTATTCATACGATTATTCTCCTCTTTGATAATCCTTGTGAAATTACGGATAGTCTCAGGTTCAGTGAGAACGCGTGGGTTATTAATAGAGTCTGCGGCGATTGAAATAGTCGCTATCGGGGTTTTAAATTCATGGGTCATGTTGTTGATGAAATCGGTTTTGATATCGGAAATTTTCTTTTGCCTGATCATTACTACTATACTCGCTCCTGATGAAAGTACAATAATCATTGTAAATAAAAATGACCCTACAAGCAGCCATGATAACGATTTAAAGACAAGAGTTTTCTGTCCGTCGAAGTGGACAAGCAGTAAATCTGGTTTTTGAAACAAATCGTTCGGAAAAAGTGAAATCCGGTGTTCCGTTGACTGATGTTCACGCTGAAAACCATTGGAACGAATTGGAAATGGAGTATTTTTATTTGAAGGCGAAAATACTGCAAATTCATAAAGCAGGTCAATTCCTTTGTCGGCTAATGATTTACTTAATAAAACCTGTAATCTTGTTTTATTGATTCTTTGCTGAATTGGTTCAGGTTTTGTTTCAATGGCTATTGCCATTTGTTTGATAACCTCCTGAATTTTTTTTGCCTTATTTTCCAGTTTCTGAACATTATCTTCCAGCGCGGCGCTTTTTTGTTTCCTGCCCTTTCCTGTTTGTTGAGGTGGAAATTGCCGGATCATGCGCGGCGTACTGTAACTGAAAAACCTTGCTCCATTCATGCCGGGAGAAGTAACAATTATTTCAGGTTCCGGATTCGGATCAATTTTCGATGAAATGACATGCTGTTTCAAAAATTCGTGGTCTCCATCAAGTTCCATCATAGAATCAAGCATAGAAATTTGATCATCCCATTTAAAAGTAAAATCATTTGATGTGTCGCCAGGCATCTCCTGATAAACCTGCTCCAGGTTAACGCTAAATGAATCAACGCCCGTCATTGGCGGAACAATATTGTAGTGATACGAAAACCTAACCATTCCCGAAGCGGGATCCCGCCTTGGACGGCTTATGGGAACGGGATATCCTGGAAGGTTTTTTTTTCCTGCCACTGGAATTTCACTCATTGCCATCAGTGAATCGAACCTTCGCTGAAGGTTTCGCGTAGTGTCTTTGGTAAATGCTTTAACAATTTGCAAAATGCTGTCGCCTTCAAAATTTCGGCTGATAAAATACATATTCTCGCTTGTTTCAATTTTCCCGACAACATTCCCAAGCGCATCATTTACACTCCTGTTAAACATCTCTTCCTTAACGTTGAATGCGTTTCTGATCCAGAAGAACTGTACCACAATCATTCCAAGCAATGAAATGCAAATACTGACAATAAGAATATAAATCAGCTTTTTATTCATGGTACAAAATTAAATAAAGACGGGCGCTATTTTTCAGAATTAACGTTTCATTAACCGAATTTAACGGTTACTTAACATTTTCAGCCACTTACTCATGCTATTTTTGCATTGTTAATCGTAAAACAAGCTCATCATGAAAAATTTAACTTATTGCTCGCGCCAATTTCTTACCGGAGTATTGATCATTATGGCAATATTCATCATCAATCAGGGAGTTGCACAAAATCAGTCGGAAAAAGATGAAAAACAAACCATGAAAATCAAGGTAATCAAGGAAAAGGATGGAACTACAACTATCATTGATACCGTCATAACTTCTCATGAACCGATGGGTCGCAATGAAATAAAGGAACTTATTAATAACCTTAAGGAGGACATGAAGGAGCTGGAATTGGAGATGAAAAATATGGATATGGATATTACGATGAAGTTGTCGGATTCACTTGAAGTTGATTCTTTGCGGAAAAATATTGAAAAGGTAATTGTGATGAGTAATGATTGTAAAAATGGCAGTTTTAATTATCATTGTTCACCGAAGGCATACAAATATAATTTTGATGTTGAAACCGATTTACCTGATTGTCAGGATATGTGGCAGAATTTTGACGATGAGCAATTCGATATGCGCCTGCCGGGAGCGCAGCATAAGGTTTTCAGGTTTAATGATGAAGGTTCTGGTAGTCTGAACGATTTATTGGGCAATATTCCTATGGAACGGGTGAAGAGTTATTCAATCAAAGACCATAAGAAAGGCAAACGGATTATTATTGATATTGATGACCGGCAGATGTTTGAATCCCGCGATAAAACCATTATCATCCGTGGCGACGGTATGCCTGGCGGTATGCATTACCGTAATGGAAGTCCCGACAGCGACGTCAAAGTCATCATCAAAACCGATAAGGATGATGAAAAAGAGACAGCGCCAACTCCCAAAATTTGAGATCACTCGTTCTTTATACATACATTTGTTAGAAATGTGCGCAAAACTGCCGTCTGATTCGCGGCAGTTTTTTTTTACCAACTCCCCATTTTACCAACCTCCCTGTAAAACTGCGCAAGAAACTGTTCCATAAAATCATGCCGTTCAATAGCAAGCTCTCTCCCTTTACCGGTATTCATCCGATCTTTTAAAAGGAGTAATTTCTCATAAAAGTGGTTAATGACAGGCGCGGCGCTCTTCTTATATTCCTCGCGGGTCATCTGAAGATTGGGCGGAATGTCGGGGTTATAAATCTCCCTGTTGAGAAAACCGCCATAGCTGAAAGTTCGGGCAATTCCAATGGCGCCAATAGCGTCAAGCCGGTCGGCATCCTGAACAATATCCAGTTCCGGGGATTTGAATATCGGTGGTTCGTTACCTCCTTTAAACGAAACATGTTCGATGATTTTTATGACATGTTCAATCACCGGTTCATCAACTTCAATGGAAAGTAAAAAATCTCTTGCCATTTTTGGACCGATACTTTCATCGCCGCGGTGAAATTTGGAATCGGCAATATCATGAAACAAAGCGCCGAGTTCGACAACAAACTGATTTGACTTTTCGTAACCGGCAATATACTTCGCAGTGTTCCATACCCTGGAAATATGCTGCCAGTCATGGCCGCCCTCAGCGCCTGCAAGGGTCTCTTTAACAAAGGCGATACTTTTCTCGATAACGGTTTCCTGTTCCATATAATGAATTGTATCCGGGTGCGAAAAGTGTAATGAGCAATTTTATTTCATCAACGTAAGCAATTCATCCCCGGTTCCGATTCGGTATCCTTCCGAAAGATAAATTATCACCCCTTCACGGTTGATGAAAATGACAACCGGCAGGTTTTTTATGTCAACTGTTTTTGCCTTGATATCTGAAATTCTGATGGGAAACGATGACTGGAATGAATAGTTGATCAATGGCGGCAAGGATCCTGCCTCTTTTTTAACAAATGTTTTCATCTGTTCCTCCGATGGAAAGACCATCATAAAGCTGCCTTTCCATGCGCCAAATTCCTTTTTTTTCTGCCGTAGATCGGAAAGCAAATGTTTTGTTGGTTCCTTATCGGGATCAACCCAGGCTACAATCATCCCTTCCGTCGCCTTTTTTCCAGGTAAATCCTCGCTGATTCTTCCGTATTCCTCAGTCGGTAACTTATTTTTTCTCAATTCAATGGATTGATTTGTTGTTTCACCGGATTTTACCGTGAAGAATTTGAGTTTTGCGAGAACCGTTCCATTGGTCAGCCTTACGCCGGTTACCATCAGGCTTGGACCGGCAGAAACTTCAATGGCGCAGGGAAAATCCTGAACCAGCGGACTGCCTTCATAATCGAGCGTGCGGAAAAAACCATCCTCGTAAGATTCTATCGTATAATGAGTGGAGTACTCTGGCTTCTTTTCATTTTCCGGGAAGTTAACGAGAGTGAGCATGCCTTTCTTAACATCCTGCTTTTTTGATTCATGCAACCTCGCCTCCTTCCAGGTTCCATTGAAAAGATATTGCGGCGCTTTGGTGGCAGGATCGAGACGCGCAGGGATACCAAAACTCCGGCAGATGGAGACAAAACAAATCGCGGCAGAGTGTTCATCGGCAACTCTCAATTCGAATACGCCGGTTGGAGTAATGGGCGCTCTGCTGTAGTTGCCAGTGTTGTTCAGAACCACATTTTTGCGAATCCATCCGGCAATGATGTCCGGGCTGTTTCTCGCGCTGTCAATAAAGGCAGCGTCAAAGGCTGACTGGAAAAAGTTCCTGCATGGTTTCAGCCATTCATTGTCCACCCTCGGAGATAAAATATATTTGTTGAATTCGGCGGTGTTTGAAGTCAGCGCCTGGTATTTGCTTGTGGATGAAATCACATCCTCCAGTGCGTCGGGTTCAATGTCGCGTAGATCTTTTTCAGAAATATTCTCCAATAACGGGAAGATCAGATGTTTTGAACCCGACGATGTACTTGTTATAAATTCAGTGATTTCGCGCCAGTTTCCGCGGCTTTTATGAAGAAATGTCCAAAGTGTATCAGGGTTAAGGTTTAAGAGAGTTGCCAATCTGGCGCTCTTTGATGAATCAATAAAAGTGGCTTCATAAGCGCTGCGAAGCTTGTCTTCGAATGCCAGTCGGTCGCTGTTTTTCTTCCTTGCAGAATCGCTGACCTCAGCGGTTATTTCTCTTTCCACAGGCGGAACCAGGTCAATATCCATTACCACTGAGGCGCTTTCGTTGCGGTGGAGAATGATCTTAACTGTGTCATATTTTCTTACGTCCAGCTTTGCAAAGCCATATTTCCTTTTTCCGGCTGCCCACACCAGAAGGTCGCCCAGTCCTGTTGTAAATGAACATTTGCCATCTTTTCCAGTTACAGTTTTGAACAATGGATAAAATTCGGCGTAGTTATAAAGTTGAAATTCAACCTGAGCGCTGTCGCAGGGTTTCCCTGATAAGTCAACCACGCTGACGGTCACTTTTTTAATGGGCGCATAGTTTTCGAGGACATTGATTCTGGTGAAAAGCGGATCCTTTTGCAGCACATCTTCGGGTCCTTCATAATCGCCAAAAACCGTTGTGTTTACGAGCATGGCGCGTTTCGCAGGTTTTGTAAACCAGGCAAGGTCGAGATCGGCGTCAGGTTCGCATGCGCCGATGAAACGCCATTTGCCATCAACCCAAACCTCCACCCAGGCGTGGTTGTCGTCGCAGTGCGCCCAGCGTGGCGTATAACATTGGCGCGCAGGAATGCCCACGGCGCGCAGCGCCGCAACTGTAAAGGTTGATTCCTCGCCGCAACGTCCAAAGGCTGTTTTTACGGAGGCGAGCGGAGAAGAGGTGCGCCCGTCGGAGCCGCGATAAGTAACCTTTTCATGGCACCAGTGGTTCACTTCCAGTACGGCTTCCTTCATTGGAAGCGATTTAATTCTGTCTTTTAAATCGTTAAAGAAAACCCATCGGGAAGAATCGAGATTTTCGTTATTCACTCGTACCGGCAACACAAAATGGCGGAAGATGTTCTCCGGAATTTTTTTCCCCCAACTAAATGTATCCCTTGCAGCAAATGAGGCGCGAATGTTTTTCAGAAAAAAATCCCCGTTGTAATCGGCGAGGTCGTTGAGCGAACTGTAAGCATATAAAAATTGTAGAGCCTCTTTTTCAGAATTGGATATTTTCTGATCGAAAACCGAAAATAGCTGTTTCGACCGGTTTTTCGCGAGTTCTTTCTGCTTTTCGTACTGCGCTTCCACCTTTTTGCGGTAAGCGCGGTCGGAGATGAAGTGGTTGTCGGTGCAACCGGAAATCACCAGGTATGCAAAAATGCTGACAGCAATGACTTTTCTCATGGTTTTACTTTTCGGGAATGGAATATCTAAATTTGTTGTTTTCCAATGAACGATAATAGCGCCTGTAATGTGAAAACAAAACAAAAAGCGTTATAACTACATGAATTATAACGCTTTTGCATTAGTGTGCGGAGAGACAGGGATTCGAACCCTGGGATCCCCTTACGAGGATCAACGGTTTTCGAGACCGCCCCATTCGACCGCTCTGGCATCTCTCCGAAACGAATCAGGGGTGCAAAAATATGAACAATATGAATAGCATCAAAGAATTTTGAAAGATGAAATGTTTGTTCGGCGATCTGTGAATTTACATTTGAATCATTTCAAGGAAATCTGATTCGGAAATAATTGCAACTCCCAGTTTTTCCGCTTTCTTCCGTTTTTCCGGTCCCATCTTTTCACCGGCAAGAAGGTAGTTGGTTTTAGCGGATACGGAACCAACATTCTTTCCACCATGAGATTCGATGGCTTTCTTAATGTCGTCGCGCGAGAAATTTTGAAATACGCCGCTAACCACAAAAGTCAAACCTTCAAGTTTACCGCTCAACCGCGCGCCGGGAGGTTCTTCGAGGGTGAATTGCAGCCCGGCAGCCTTTAACCGCTCAATCAATCCGAGGTTTTCAGGTAAAGAGAACCAAGAAAGAACGCTCTGAGCGATCTTATCGCCTATCTCTTCAACTTCAACAAGCGAGCTGTAATCGGCGACTGAAAGGTTAGCGATGGAACCAAAATGGGACGCCAGTTTTTTTGCAACGGTTTCGCCAACAAATCTAATTCCGATTCCATAGAGAACACGGTCGAAGCCCACATTTTTCGAAGCGTCCAAACCGTTTAAAATATTGGTGACTGTCTTTTCCTGGAAGGAAATCTTTTTCTCTTTTTTATCTTCCGCGCCATAATATGACTTTTCAATGCCGATCATTTTTTCAAAAGTCAGGTCGTACAGATCAGCCAGATTATAAACCAAGCCATTATCGTAAAGCATTTCAATTTTCCCCTCGCCGAGACTGTCAATATTCATTGCCTTCCGGGAAATAAAATGCTCCAGTTTCCCCTTGATCTGCGGCGGACACCCGGCTTCATTGGGGCAGCGCCATGCCGCTTCTCCTTCCTGCCTTATCAACGCAGCGACACATTCTGGACAGTTATTGATAAATGAGAGTGGTTCTGAATCAGCTTTTCGTTGCTTAAGGTCAACGCCGATGATTTTCGGGATAATCTCGCCGCCCTTTTCCACAAACACTGTGTCGCCTATCCTGATATCGAGATTTGCCATCACATCGGCATTGTGAAGCGAAGCGCGCTTTACCACAGTGCCCGCAAGCTGAACTGGTTGAAGGTTGGCAACAGGAGTAACGGCTCCGGTGCGACCAACCTGAAATGCCACTGATAGCAGTACGCTGGAAACCTGTTCAGCCTTGAATTTATAAGATATTGCCCAGCGAGGCGATTTGGCTGTAAAACCAAGCGCTTCCTGTTGTTTCAGGTTGTTTACCTTAATTACAACGCCATCAATATCGAAAGGAAGTTCATTTCGCGCGGTATCCCAGGTATTCAGATAATCAAATATTTCATCAATGGTTTTACATCGCAATGCATATTCAGAGATTTTAAATCCCCATGATTTTGCGGCTTGCAAACATTCGTAATGGGTATTCAGTCCGGGAAATTCTGTGGGGATATAATAGAAAAAACCGTCAAGTTTCCTTTTGGCAACTTCCGAAGAATCCTGCATTTTCAGGCTTCCCGACGCTGCGTTACGAGGATTGGCAAATGGTTCGTCGCCATCTTCAATTCTGACCTCATTCATTTTTTCGAAACTTGCATGAGGCATAATAATTTCGCCGCGAATCTCAAATTCTGCAGGATATCCCGAACCCTGAAGCTTCAGCGGAATACTGCGGATGGTTTTTATATTTGTTGTCACATCGTCGCCCTGAATTCCGTCGCCACGCGTAACTCCCTGAACCAAACTGCCCTCGCGGTAAGTGAGACCAATTGCCACTCCGTCGAACTTCAACTCACACACATATTCAACATCTTCGCCAATAATCTTATGAATCCGCGCTTCGAAATCGCGAATCTCCTCTTCCGAATAGGTATTCCCAAGAGAAAGCATAAGGTATTTATGTTGAACCTGCTTAAATTCTTTCGTGATTCCGCCGCCCACATGCCGCGTGGGCGAGTCGGGAAAGGAAAATTCCGGAAAATCTTTCTCCAGCCTGATCAACTCTTCGAGGAGCATGTCGAACTGGTAATCGCTGATAGACGATTTAGATAAAACGTAGTAACTATGGTTGTGGCTGCGAATCTCTTCCGAAAGCTCATTAATACGGCGATGTGCCTGCTGTGCATCCATAAACATCACTTTTTCTTCCAAAAGCCGAAGCGGATTTTCAGAACCGTTCCGGTGTAACGAATCAGTTCGTTTTTGAGATCTGTTTTTGACAATCCGCCCTGCCGGTCTTTGTAAACTACCGGTAATTCGAGAATAAATCGTTTATTTTTTTGCATTACATAAAGGAAGCGGATAAAATAATCTCCGTAACCGTAGAAAATTGATTCAAGGTCAATACCTTGAAGAATAGTTTTATTGAAAGCAAAGTATCCGCTGAGATTATCAGTGGTTTTAACGCCGAGAGTATAATGAATGAATTTATTAAAGAGCTTGCTTCCAAGGAAGCGTAGCCGTGAAGTTTCCATACCGCCTCCAATTACGTACCGCGATCCCAGCGCTATGTCGAAATAATCGGTAATCTTGATCATCAGTGGAATCAAATTGGGTGGATGGTTGAAGTCGGTATCCATTATCACAATTTTATCGCCCGATGAATGTAAAATTCCATGAAGGATTGCCGACGCAAGCCCTTTTTCATGAGTTCGCAAAATCGGCACAACCTGTGGATCATCGGAAAAGCGTTGAACTACCATTGTGTATGTTCCATCAGGACTGTTATCATCCACAATCACAACCTCGTGGTCAATACCTTCGGCTGTGAGTGTTTTTCTGATCTCGCTGATCAGAAGAATGATGGAATCTTTTTCATTGAAGGTTGGCAGGATGACGGATGTTTTCATGCTGTCAGTTTTTCAAAGGAGCTGATAAGAGCGCCGGAAATGTATTGAATATCATCATCCGTTAATCCGATGTAGGTTGGCAGGCTTATACCTTCGCGGGAGATGGTTATACTGTTTTTGAACCGTCCTGAATACTTCTCATTACTGTAAAAAGGCATCTCATGGATTGGATAGAAAACCGGTCGCGAGTCAATGTTTTGCTGCCTTAGGTCGAGCATAACAGCATCGCGTTGATCTTCGGTAATTCCTTCCATTCTGATGGTGAAAATCCAGTTTACATTGCGGTTTCCATGAGTATCCTGAATAAGAAACTGCGGTTGTGTTTTAAGAGCTTCTTTGTAGGCATCATAGATTCTGTCGCGCATTGCAAGAAGGTCGTCTAGGCGCTCCAACTGTGCAAGTCCCACAGCCGCCTGCATGTTGGTCATACGGTAATTGAATCCGAGGTGATCGTACCAGTATTTTTTCTGCCGGTTCATTCCATGATCGCGCAAAATTCGCATACGTTCAGCCAGTTCATCATCATTGGTGACACACATTCCGCCTTCGCCGGTGGTGATAATTTTATTTCCGAAAAATGAGAAACATGAAATATGACCTGATGTACCAACTTTACCGCTACGGCTGATCGCTCCCAACGCTTCGGCACAATCTTCGATAACAAACAGATTATTTTCAGTGGCAATGGATAAAATTTCATCCATCATTGCAGGGTTTCCGTAGAGATGAACAGGAATGATTGCCCGTGTGCGGGGCGTGATGTTCCTGCGGATTTCTTCAGGGTCAATGTTCCAGTCATTTAACAACACATCAGTAAGAACCGGAATTGCGCGACAATACTGCACACTATTTGCGGTTGCAATAAAGGTGAGGTCGGGAACGATAACCTCATCGCCCTCCTGAATGTCACACGCAGCAAGCGCGAGATGCAGCGCGATAGTTCCGTTGTGGGTTGCAACCGCGTGTTTCATATTATGGCAGGCGGCAAATTCTTTTTCAAATTTTTCAATGTATGCGCCAATCGAGCTTATCCATCCACTGTCAATGGTATCAATAAGGTATTTTTTCTCATTTCCAAGAAAAGATGGCTGGGCAATGTTGTATTTCATGGATGTTCTGGAATATTTGTTTTTTTCGCCGGTACGATATCGGCATTCCGGTAAATAAAAATTCGTCGGTTTTTGTTGATGGGATTGAGCCAATGTACCAGCCGATCAATGAAACCGGGTTCAACGGTTGTCTCATAAATCAGCCTGGGAAAATATTTCCTTGCCTTGACTACCATCTGACCAACAAGTTTATCTCCGGTAAACAGTATAAATTGCGGCGGATTCTTATCTGAATTGCGAAATGCAGCGGAAAGAATCGAGTCCGGGCTTAAATCGCCTACAAATTCGTTATAGGAAATAGGCCACTGATTGAGGTAAAACTTAGGCATAAGTTCCGGGTTATTCTCCTCGTCAATTACTGCAATTGCTTTGATATTCTCATATTTTACGAGGTAGGTCATTGCTTCAACCCTGGCTTTTTTGGAGTAGGTGAAGGTAAAAACAATCAGGGCAATAGTGTTAAGCGTCCAGAAAAATCCCCATGAAAAATTGGCTAGCTTTTTGTTCCGCAGCCAGAATGACGACTTATTGTAAAACTCAGTCCAGCCTATTGAACCAACCACGATAAAAAGCGGTATCATTGGAAGTATAAACCTTTCCTGTTTATTAGGGAACCAGGAGTGAAAAACAAAGTATAATAAAGTAGGTAGAAATATTATAAAATACTGTTTCCATTTCCTGATAAAACCGAAGAACATAAAGAAACTCACAGGCGGAATAAGCAAGCCAAGTATTGTGAGGAAGTAATTGTACCAGGGTAATGAAATGTAATCATTTCTTTCGGTAATGCAAACATTTATATATGCCATAAGTTCGGCAAACGGAATTCCCCAGATAAAATAATCTATTCCACCCTGTATCAGCGCAACGCAAAGGATTGTTCCGGTTGAAAGGGCAAAAACGCCCTTCCATTCTTTTCTGAACAGGTAAATTAACCCAATACCAAATGGATAAAAGATTGTTTGTGGTCTGATATTAAAAGCAAGACCGAAGATGACTCCGGCAATGAACCAACTCAGGAAAATATTTTCCGTAGATCGCTTTCTGACGATTATCCAAACGCCTGCCATGACAAAAGGTACGGAGGTCATTTCAACCAGATTTCTCACGCTCATCCACGGCATAAACCACAGGATTGCGAGGAGTAATCCGGCAAGCCGCGCAGATTTTTTTCCGTCGAGAGTTTCAGCAATGCGATAACCAAAATAAACAGTGATCAGGGATAATGCCCCATGAAGTAATCTGACGATTAACATTTTTCCCTGAGGATCTGTTAATCCAAGCCAATTGAGCAGGGTGAACAGCAGGAAATGCAAACCAGGATAGAACATATTATGACCAGTGGGACCATGATTGCCAGGACTTCCCGGTAGCCAGTCATTGTAGTCATGTCCAACAGTCCATGACCCTGCGGACTCGATCACGATAAAATGATCGTCGAACATTCCCCAGCCCTTGGCAAAAATTGCCGCCAGCAGTCGAAAAACAATGGCAAGCGTTAATATCAATGCCAGAGGCTTGTCATCCCAAGTTTTCCTGATTTCTTTAATCATGTAAATAAAAGGATTTGAAAATTTCTTCAATCCATCTTTCCCGTCCGCGAAGTTGAAATTTCGCTATTTCGTTACATCGCTACCCCGCTCCTTGGATTAAGCCAGCATCGCCCACTCATAATAGTGGTATCCGATCTCCTTCGGATTGATACCCATTACCGGGATTTGCGCTTCGTTAAACATAAGTCTTTCGTCCCAAGCAGCAAGGCTGAATCCGGGAACATCAATATTTGGACGGGTCATAATCATTATCAGGTCGGCGTGAAGGATTACCCCATAAGAAATAACCTCTTCAGCAAAACTTCTCGATTTTTCTGCGGGAGTAACAATATACGAAATATTATCTGCGTCAAAAACCTCGGTAATCTGATTAGTGATGATGTTTAACCTCGATTTCAGCCCTTCATCCTTTTCGGGAGATTGGATGATATGTATTTTAGCATTAAAAAGTTTGGCTATCAGTTTTGCCCAATGAACTGCCTGTCGGGGTTCAAGGTCGTTACTAACTGGAAAAATGATATTTTTATAACCATCGGTGAATGCCCTTTTTTGCACAACAACAACCGGTACTGGCGATTCAACCACAACTTTCAGCGCGTAACTTCCAAAAACATGCTGTAAACCTTTTTTTCCGTGGGTTCCCATTACCATCAGGTTGGCTTTTATCTCGGTTGCCACCTCGCTTATGGTAGAAAAAATACTTCCTTCTACTGCCTTTGTTTCAATGTCAACATCATATTTTTTGGTATAGTATTTTTTATACTCCTTCAACCGAAAGTTAACATATTCGGGACCAACATTTTTCTTTTTCAACGCTGATTTGGTTTCGCTGTTGATAATATGCAGGATACAAACTTTATATCCTAAAAATTTAGCCAGTTTAACGCCATGAGAAATTGCGTTGCCGCAAACTTCGGAGAAATCTGTAGGAATCAATACAATGTTATTGTATTTTTTTTCTTGCTTTTCTGTTGTCATAATAAAAGGTTGTTTTATTCGGTTATTGGTGGTTTAAAAAATGTCTGATCTCCACAAGATTTCTATGTTTCTGTTCATTTCTCAGTGAAATGGAAGAGGGAGTAAAATAGGCGTGGGCGCTTAGAAATTGAATCTGAATCTCGAACCACTCTTTTAGCGTTGTTTTTTTAATATCGTTAACCTGCCATTCAACCCTGAGTTTAAATGCATGGATGAAAAAATCTTCGCGTCCCAGGTAATCGAGATCGGCGTCACAAAGTATTTTTCCATAAATGTCGGTTGGATGTTGTGGCAGTTTTGTAACCATTATCAACCTTGCAATTTCGTTTAGTGCATAGTCAGAATAGCCGAAGCGCGGTAAGATATCTTTCGCAATAGAAACGGAAGCAACCTCGTGATTGTCATATTGAACAATCATTCCGGCATCATGGAATAATGCGGCAGTTTCGACGAATAGTTTTGCATCTCCATTGATTCCTTCCATATCATTCAATTGGCAAACTGCCTGATAAACGTCAAGCGTATGTTCGATGTTATGATAATAAAGCGCCGGGTTCAACTCAGCCTTTAAGAGTTGCAAAATATATTCTTTTGCTCCATTAAGATCCATTGGCAGATCAATTTTTTGTAAAAATATAAAAAAAGGAGGAACAATCGGAAAACTTTTGCGACTGTGGGTAATGCTGCAAAAATAATAAAGGTCAATATGGGATAGAATATTTGAGTTTCCTGATAGCCTCAACAGGATTTGGCGAGGAAAAAATCGCATTCCCGGCAACAAGGATATCGGCTCCGGAGGATATCATCGCTGCGGCATTATAGGAATCAATGCCGCCATCCACCTCAATTCTTGCCAAAGATTCCCGCTCTTTAATAAGTTCTTTGAGGTCTCTTATTTTCCTGTAAGTTCCGGGAATAAATTTCTGGCCTCCAAAGCCCGGATTTACAGACATCAGCAGAACAAAATCAACGTCTCCGATTATTTCGGATAGAACCGAAACAGGGGTATGAGGATTCAGCGCTACTCCGGCTTCGGCGCCCAGGTTTTTAATTGCATGTATAGTGCGATTAAGGTGATTACAGGCTTCATAGTGAACGCTGATAAGGGAAGCGCCTGCCAGTCTGAAACGCCCGACATACCTGTCGGGATCAACGATCATAAGATGAACGTCAAGAGGCTTGATTGTGGTTGTAGCAATTTTTTCAATTACTGCAAATCCAAAAGAAATATTGGGAACAAAAAGACCATCCATCACATCCAGATGAAGCCAATCGGCTTCACTTGAGTTCAACATTTTGATATCTCGATCAAGATTCAGGAAGTCTGCCGAAAGCAGTGAAGGCGCTATTATTACTGACATTTTTGATTTTTTGCCATTTCACTATTTCGCTACCTCGCTACTTTAGCCTAAATACGTCTTCAAAATTTTACTTCTGGAGGTATGTTTCAATCTGCGGATGGCTTTTTCTTTGATTTGGCGAACCCTTTCGCGGGTAAGGTCAAATTTTTCGCCGATCTCTTCGAGTGTCATTGGATGACTTCCATTAAGTCCGAAATAGAGTCGGATTACATCAGCTTCGCGTTGGGTTAGCGTTGAAACTGCCCTTTCAATCTCCTTTTTCAGAGATTCGTACAGCAAGCCGTTGTCGGGCGTTGTATTTTCCTCACTTCTGAGGACGTCGTACATTGTATTATCTTCATCCTGAACAAGAGGCGCGTCCATTGAGACATGTCGTCCGGAATTACGCATTGATTCCTTTACTTCATTTTCTGAGACTTCAAGGAGCAGAGCGATTTCACCGGCATTTGGTTCCCGTTCAAATTGTTGTTCGAGTTGGGCATAAGCTTTATTGATCTTGTTGATCGAGCCTATTTTATTAAGCGGTAAACGGACAATCCTGGATTGTTCGGCAAGAGCCTGAAGAATGGATTGACGAATCCACCACACAGCGTAAGAGATAAATTTGAACCCACGGGTTTCGTCAAAACGTTGCGCGGCTTTGATCAAACCCAGGTTTCCTTCATTGATCAGGTCAGGCAGACTTAATCCCTGGTTTTGGTATTGTTTCGAAACGGAAACCACGAAACGAAGGTTAGCTTTGGTAAGTTTTTCAAGCGCCGCCATATCCCCTTGCTTGATACGTTGTGCAAGTGATACTTCTTCATCGGCGGTAATTAACTCAACCTTTCCGATCTCCTGGAGGTATTTGTCCAGTGATGCAGTTTCACGATTGGTAACCTGCTTCGTAATTTTTAATTGCCTCATGCTAATGCATTTTTAACCTCATGGTTTTTTTACGAAAAGATCAGACTAAGGTTACAGTAAGATTATCTTCTGGGTCCGCGAAAATCGCCGCCACGATCATGTCCACGATCGCGATCGCGATCATGTCCCCGGTCATGCCCATGATCCTGTCCACGATCATTCCTGGCGTCAGAGCGGGGCTCAGCTTTACGTTCAACATATCCTTCGGGTTTCGGTAATAGCGCTTTGCGTGAAAGTTTCAGTTTATTGGTCTTGGGATCCACCTCAATAAGTTTCACTTCAACCTCATCGCCAACTTTCAGCACGTCTTCAACTCTTTCCAAACGTTTCCAGTCAATTTCCGAGATATGAAGAAGACCATCCTGGTTAGGAAGAATTTCTATAAATGCGCCAAATGACTGAATATTTTTCACTTTGCCTTTATAGATTCCGCCAACCTCTGCAACTGAAGCGATTCGTTTTATTTTTTCAATAACTTTATCGCGGGCTTCCATATTATCGGCAACGATATCAATAATGCCATAATCTCCTACTTCCTCTATCACGATAGTTGTTCCGGTTTCACGCTGCATTTCCTGAATTACCTTGCCGCCGGGACCAATAACTGCGCCAATAAATTCTTTGGGAACTTTCATCTGGAAAATACGGGGAACAAATGGTTTGAAATCGGGACGGGGTTCGCTTATTGTTTTTTCCATTTCAGCAAGAATGTGCATTCTGCCGCGTCGCGCCTGTGACAATGCTTCCTTGAGAATTTCATGGGATAATCCGTCCACTTTTATATCCATCTGGCAGGCTGTGATTCCATCGCGGGTACCGCAAACCTTGAAATCCATATCGCCGAGGTGATCTTCATCGCCCAGAATGTCGGATAAAACGACATAACGTTTGTTATCGGTAATCAATCCCATTGCAATTCCGGAAACGGGTTTGGTTATTTTAATACCGGCATCCATTAAGGCAAGAGTTCCGGCGCAAACGGTAGCCATTGAGGAGCTGCCGTTTGATTCGAGAATATCCGAAACAATTCTGATTGTATAAAGATTGTCGGGACCCTGGGGTATCATATTTTTGAGGGCGCGCATTGCCAGATTGCCATGACCGATTTCACGACGCCCGGTGCTCCTTATTGGTTTTACCTCGCCGGTAGCGAATGATGGAAAATTATAATGTAGCAGAAAACTTGATTTACCTTCAATGATAGCGCCATCAATTGATTGTTGATCGAGCTTTGTGCCCAAGGTTACAGTAGTAAGCGACTGAGTTTCACCACGAGTGAAGATAGCGGAGCCATGAGCTGCGGGGAGGTAATTAACTTCCGACCAAATGGGACGGATTTCGTCGAGTTGCCTTCCGTCAACACGTTTGTGATTATCGAGGGTTGCATTTCTGATAGCCTCTTTTTCAACTTCGTGGTAGTATCGGCCTATAAGGTTTTTATATATTTCTTTCTCTTCGTCGCTCAGTGTTACTACAAAGCCATCACGAATAGATTCAAGAATCATTTTACGTTCCAGCTTGTTGGCGATTCCGCTGCTTGCCATGTCGTACACCTGCTGATAAGTTGCAGTTTTGATTCGTTCTTTAAATTCAGAATTATTGGATTCATGGCAATAGGTTCGTTTTATCTTCGATTTTTCCACCATGGTTGCCAGTTCAATTTGTGCCAGGCATTGATCTTTAATGGCTTCGTGGGCTATGTGCAAGGCTTCAACCATGTCGTTTTCTGAAACCTCTTTCATTTCGCCTTCCACCATCAAAATATTTTCCAATGAGGCAGCAACCATCATGTCAATATCAGCTTCTGTCATGGCGTCAATGTTGGGATTCACCACAAACTTACCGTTGATTCGGGCTATTCTTACTTCAGAAATGGGACCGTTGAAAGGAATATCACTCACAGCAAGGGCAGCCGAGGCGGCAAGGCAGGCGAGTGCGTCGGGTAAAACATTTTTATCGGCTGAAATCAGCGTGACGATCATTTGAACTTCAGCGTGAAAATCGGAAGGAAAAAGAGGCCTAAGCGCACGGTCAATTAATCGGGATATAAGTATTTCATGATCGGAGGGACGAGCTTCGCGTTTAAAAAAACCGCCAGGAAATCTACCTGCGGCGGCATACTTCTCACGATATTCAACTGATAGCGGCATGAAATCAACATTTTCCCTCGCTTCTGTCATGGCTACAACTGTAGCAAGTAACATGGTATCCCCCATTCTGACAACAACGGCTCCATCGGCTTGTTTTGCCAGTTTTCCTGTTTCTATTGATATCTCCCTGCCGTCGGCAAGGGTAAAAATTTTTGTAATTCCGTTCATTGGTTTGTCTCTTTCATATATTAAAAGAGGCAACGATGACATTGCCTCTTTCATGATTGACTACGAAAAAAATTTTATTATTTTCTGATACCGAGTTTCTTAATAATATTACGATATCTCTGGATTTCTTTACCTTTCAGGTAATCGAGTAGCTTTCTGCGTTTGCCAACCATAATTACCAGAGAACGTTCGGTAACCATATCTTTTTTGTTGACTTTCAGATGTTCGGTAAGATGTTGGATTTTCATGGTGAACATGGCAACCTGTGCCTCAGATGAACCGCTGTCAAATTCTGATTTTCCATGTTCTTTAAACAAATTCTTTTTTACTTCGGGAGCTAAATTCATTGTTGTTTCGATTGTTGTCGGTTAAACTTTTTGAGCCTTTTTTAAGGGTTGCAAAAATACGAATATCTTTTAACTCCACCAAATAATTATTGATAGCAATATAAACTACTTATTCGATTAATAGTAGGCTACGGTTACATTGCATGATCCGGTATATGAGCCTGCGGCTTGGGAGGATGCGAGTTTCAGTGTTCCGCCAACGCTAAAAGTATCAGAATTGCCGCCGGTACCTCCATTGAGAACCCCTATCAGTTGATCTGTATTTGCAGATGAAGGGCGCGCCATAAGGTTTTCGATAACCATATCATTTGAAGAAATTCCCGAGGATACTACGATTGAGGTTGGCAATGTGATTGCGTAGTACATTCCCGGGTCGCCAATAACACTGAAAGTAAGCGGGGATGCCACTGGCGCTTGTGACAATAAAGTAATGTCGCCACTACTTTGTCGTGTGTTGGACGTAGTGAGGGTAACGGAGGCGGCAGTGCTTGGGCGGTTCATTGAGCCAAAATGCATATCACCAGTTTTGGCTATGGCAATTGTAGTTGCAATTTTGACTGAAACGGTTGAGCTTACCTGAGCTGATACCTTATTTGAAAAAACTGCCAGGAGAAGTATAGTGACGAAGAAAATATTGGTTGTTTTCAATTGATTAGAAAATATTTTGGTATTTAATTATTTCTTTATTATCCGAGTATATCATACCTGTTAAAAATTTGCTCACAAATCATGCCATAATTCCAAATATTGCGATTAACTTATTAACAATCTTATTAACATTCTGAATCGAGAATACTGTAAAATACAATATAAATTACTGAATACATGCTATTTATCTGACATAATATCTGTAAATGATGCTAATATGACGAAATATACCTTCATTGACTTTAGATCCAAGCACATCAAAAATCAAAGATTTCGAGTTTGAATTTACGTAAAATATCTTTACATCATGTAAATCATTTTTCTAATCAATTATTCCGCCAGATAATTTTTTGAGTACGAGTTCCTATTTCATTTTTCAGATAAACAAATAGCAACTGGGTCGGTAAAGTTAAATCAAGTAGGTGGCTCATTTTTCCGGGAAGTTTTCTTTGCAGAATTAATTTTCCTGGAATATCGTAAACCATTACTTCCGTTGGCATCGGAATAAGAGTAAGATCCACGGCAAGCTGACCGTTAGATACAAATATTCTGGCTGGGAGCGTTTGATTATCCTGTTTTTCAGAAGGACCAAAATGTAAGATAAAACGGGCAGGATCATCGCCTGGAGTGGCGCTGAAGGTGTATTCGGGTTTGGATTTAAGATTTTGGATGTATCCACTGAAACGGTCTTCCAGCATAGCTGTTTCAAAATCCAACGGATCAAACCTGCATTTAAGACTATAAATGCCATCGCTTCCGGGTTTGAACATCACGGGAACAACAGGATTTTTTTCAGGATAAGTGAGGTATCTAACAGAAAGGTTGTTATTATTAGCCGGCAAGTATAAACCTGGAGCTGTTGCCACTTTACTGAAAAGTTTCATGGCGCCATCTTCGTTTTGAGGATAACCAAATTCGAGCATAATTTCATCAAATCCGTAACCTGATGATGAATTTACAACAAGGCTTAATGATTGAGCGTTGACCGCGCCGTTTTTAAACCAGTTACCAGCGCCCTGATGAGTACGTACCTCATTGGTAGTTTGAATATTTCCTGAAGTTGCTGCGCGGATAAAGTAACCCTGCATCGGCGCCATGTAACGGGAAACGCTGTTGGTTCCGACGTCACTGGGATTTATCGAATTGAAAACCCCATAATTGCTGGCTGCCGGATTCCATATCCACATATCATATCCACCGCCGGAGACCACAAGATTTGAACGCGTCCATCCTGTTGCCGCTTTCCAGTCAATGGAAGATGGGTATGGATTGCCAACAAGGTTGAATCCATAAAGAAGTTCATCACTGCTCACATTAGTAACCGGGTAACTAACCGTACCATTATTTAAATTGCCGTCGAATTGCTTCGTTGGATTTGTTTCCTGGAATGCGTAGAGATAACCTTTTCCTGGAATAAAATATGATTGTGGGTGTATCAGTGGCCAGTTGGTAGCCGATGTTGTGTTAAGTTTGTATATCCAACAGCTTGAAGGTTCATCCCAGATGTATAAATCATATCCGGTGCCATTGCCATAAGTTCCTGACGGAATCCATGGTCCAGTGATATTTTGTGCGCTCACAGGGGTTGAAAGGAAGTGCCACCCTTCTTTGACTCCACTAATGTACCTTTTTACGGTGGCAGGCACTCCGGATGTATTATGCAGCAGCGAAGCCGTTCCTGCGGCGTCCGATTGCAGCAGGAATCCCGGATTACCTCCATTGTTTGTGATTGCACCGAAAATCGTCAATGCGTTGGTTGAAGGTACAATGAATTTTTTTCCTGAGTTAATTAACAGGTTGTTTTGGATAGTAAGATTGCTGGTCATTGTCAATCCAACACCGTTATCAACCGTAAGGTTATAGATTTTTCCTCCAACAAATGTCGAATATCCAATTGTTTGAGCCGATAAACCCCCGTATTCGAGGGTAGCCGAATTGATAAAGGCGTCAAGTAATCCACCAGGAGTGGATAAAATGTTGGTTAATCTGATTGTTCCGGAAAATGGAACATTAAGACTATTTTGAATAGTCAGGTTATAAACCTCATTATCGGTAAAAGAGCCTGCCGGGATATTCTGGGCGGCGGTTCCTGCAAAAGCAACCTCTGAACCGGCACCTTTAGCGTCAATTTGTGCGCCGTTGGTAAAATTAAGGTATCCAAGGATTGTTAGTTTGTGTCCGCTGGCAACCAGATGATCTATGGACTGCGTGTTAGTGATGCTTCCAACTGTTCTGTCCTGGTCAAGGATGCAATGCCTGTCGGGGTTATCTTCAAAAATAATATCTTCGCCATAAGCCGGTACAACGCCGTCTGTCCAGTTGGAGCCAACGGCAAAATCGGTACTTATGTTTCCTTTCCATTTGCGTATTGCCGCTATTCTTTCCCATGCGCCCATGCATGGGGTCAATCCCCTTGCAAAACCACCGAAATCAATTGTAATTCCTGTAATTGTGATACCAGCAAGGTTCGCGTTAATTTTATAATCCGTAGCAACCGTTGATCCAGCATTGATAAAACCAGGGTCAATATTTTTGCTGTTTGCATCCTGACTTGTAACAATAGGCAATGCGGTTTTATTTGATCCATAATAGCCAATAATTCCGCCGGTTCCGGTAACATAATAATCATTGTAATTAACAGTCAGAGTTCCTCCTGTTTGGCGGATATACATCGCAAAATGCAAATTTGAGCCTCCAGTTGTTGAACGGGCATTCACAAGGATGTTATCTCTGAAATTGCGGGTGTTTGAAGAAGCATTGTTATATACACAGTATGACTTATTGGTGATTCCAGAACCAAGATTGCCACTGATATAAACCGTATTAAAATAAAGATTGCATGTTTGTGAGGTTGCGCCTGCATCGTAAATTCCAAAAACGGCTGTGGCAGTATTCCCGCCAAGACTGATGATATTGTTGAAATAGGTAGCGGCGCCTGTTATACTCCTCACGCCATAAATGGAAGCTGTAGTAGATGAAGTATTTACCGATAAGCTATGAATAAAATTCCCCGAAACAACATTGGCGCCTGTGCCTGCATTAAAATTCAACCCAATCACGTTTGAAGCGGTAGCATTTGCGCCTATTACTGATAAGCTATAAATAATGTTCCCGGAAACAACGTTGGCGCCAACGCCGCCGGTAAAATACAAACCGAAAATATTCCCCGCAAAAGAAGCGTAGGAGTTTGTTAAATTATAGATGGTATTTCCGGTCACTGTTTTCAGTGTAGCTCCGGTTAGCGCAATACCGCAAACAGCAGCAGTATTGGTGGCAGAAGTATTGCCATTGGCTATGGTTAAATCACGAATGGTATTATTTGAAATGGTATCAGCGCCATTTACGGATACAATACCATTGATAAGACCTCTTGTGCCGGTAGCCGTGTTGGTAGTCCCATTTGTAATATTAGCTATTGTGTTACCGCTAATAGTAATAGCTCCGGTTCCGGCATTATTTATTCCAATCACACTTTGAGCGTTACCGCTACTGATTGAGGCAGCCCGGATGCTATTTGCCTGAGTGGAACTTCCTATCGTATTGTTACTGATAGATATGGTTCCGGCAGTAGCTGTTTTATAAATTCCGAAAAAGTTAGTAGCATTAGCAGTAGCGTTATCGGTAGTAATGGACCCTATGATATTTTTCTGACAATTAACAGCTCCGGTACCAGCAATATAAATGCCATAAACATTTGCTCCGTTTGCACCGGCGGTTACGGTAATGGAACTTGTACCGGTAGCAGACCCGATAGTATTGCCGGTAACGTTTCCAATATTCACAGCGCCTACTGTAATATTGACGCCTGTCCATGTTGCGCTGGAAGAGTTGCGCCAGGCGATGTTTTGTATGGTGTTATTCTGAACGCTGCTTGCCGTAGCGGTTCCTACATTCAAATTGATTGCGGTAAAAATATTATTCTTTATGTTTGTTTTCGTCCAGGCAGAACCACCACACGAAGAAGAATTTCCACCGATATAGTTTCCTGATACCGTAAATCCGGTTCCCGATGTATTGTTAATATAGATGGCATAATATGTAACATCGGCAGTAGGTATAAAAGATGCTGTTTCATAAAAACTATTTCCTGAAATGGTACACTGGGTGGTAAAACCTGCAAGATATATTCCGTTTGAAGCCGTTCCATGCTTTAGAAAATTATAAATATTGTTATTGCTGATTACGTTTCCGCTATTATCGAAACCAGTTGAGCCAAGAGAATAAATTGCATTAATTGGTCTGCCTGCTACATCGCTTGTAATATCATTATTATCAAAGGTGTTTCCATCGTTTCCATTGCCGGCTGTGGCTGTTGATAAAAAGATGACTCCACTTGCGGCGCTTGTTTCCGAGCCTTTAATAATACAGTATTTCACGGTATTGTTTTCGGCAGAGTTGATAAAACGGATAGTTGATGCAGATCCAGTGTTTGCATTGGAAATTATCAGGTCTTTTGTAGCGCCGGTAGCGTTCACGCGTCCATCAAAGGTAACATTATCGGCGCCGTTTAGGTCAATTAATGGAGAGGCAAGATTTCCGGTTATAGAAATCCCTGATACAGTTGGAAACACATTTACTGATGAATAGCTGGCGCTGCCGCTTCCACTTGCATTCAGCACAGCCGAAGCTGTTTCTAAGGTATTTCCCTTTATTCTCACGTCAAGTACACCTGTATGAGTTCCATTGTTGATTTTATCAAACGCATCTTTCAACCGGAAATATGAAAATTGAAAAATTCCGGATTTGTAAACATCAATATTAAAATATAGAGTTCCTTCAAAAGCGCCCATCGTTGGCAGAACGGCTCTGGGAGACCCGGAATAATCTGTTGTTATCCCGCTGATTGCAATTCCAGCCAACATAGTGGAAGTAGGTTCATAATCCGTTGCCATTGTTCCTCCCGGATTTGAAAAAGATGGGTTTATATTTATACTGTTAGCATCCTGACCGGTAGCAGTTTTCCATGCAGCAAAAGTTGTTCTGTCGGAGCTTAAATATCCCAGAAATCCGTTGGCGACTGTTGTATAATAATCGTTGTAATCAAGGGTCAAACCGGTTGTTCCAGCCAGGTGAATAACATAGTGTTTTCCGGTAGTTCCTCCCAATCGGGCATTAACAAGAACATTATTCCGATAGTTTCTGGTGGAAATATTACTATTATTCCAGAGTGCGCTTGTTGACGAAGTAACGCCAGAAGTAACGGCGCCTCCAATATAGACAGTATTATAGTAGATGTTGTTATTATTGCCCGCCTGACCCTCATCCCAAATTCCATCTATAATATAACCCGTTGTAATGCCAACGCCCAGTGTTACTATATTATTGGCACAGGTTGTTAAACCGCCGTTGAGCACAATACCATCCATATCACAGGCAACATTTGATGAGGAGAAAGATAAACCATAGACAAAGTTTTCTGAAACTATATTGACGCCGGTAGTTGGACCAGCATAATATATTCCATAAACATCCACTCTCGCTGTTGCATTTGTATTTGAAATATTATACACAA
Organism: Bacteroidota bacterium; assembly: GCA_037131145.1. Taxonomy (GTDB): domain Bacteria; phylum Bacteroidota; class Bacteroidia; order Bacteroidales; family FEN-979; genus CAIVAT01. The sequence goes on along the minus strand of JBAXRP010000032.1, from coordinate 1,210 downwards.
TATTCCCGGTAACAGTTTGCGTTGAACCTGTAGTTACACTCTTTTGCACAATACCCATTGCAGAAGCAGAAGTTGCAGTCATTGTCTGAGCGCTTGCAGTTGATATATTTCTAACAGTATTGTTCTGTATAGCATTAGAACCAGCGGTAGTTTGAATACCAATCGTTTGCGAAGTTCCAGTGGCAGTATAAGCATTCGTCAGATTAGCAATGGTATTGCCGGTTATAATTGTTGTTCCAACGCCATCGCTGTTTATTCCAAATACGAACTGATTATTTCCCGTACTTGCCGAGTTGGCATGGATACTGTTGGCTGTAGTTGTGCTTCCTATTATATTATTGGATATAATTGTTGTTCCTGCAACGGCTGTTTTATTTATTCCGTAAACATTGTTACCCCGTCCAGCTACAGAATTAGCGGCGGTAAGGGAGCCAATGTTATTATTCTGACAATTGACGTTTCCGGCGCTTGCAATATTAATACCATACAAATAAGGCGGCGAGTCGGCAGCGGTTACTGTAATCGATCCTGTACCTGTTGAAGCGCCAATAGTATTGCCTGTTATCGTTCCAATGTTCACATCGCCTGAGGCAATATGGATTCCTGTCCATGTTGCGGCGTGGGAATTACTCCACGCAAAGTTTTTGATGGCGTTATTTTGAACAATGCTTGCAGCGCCAGTTCCAACATTAAGATAAATGGAATAAAAAACATTATTGGCGTTAGTGTTAACGCTTGTCTTCGTCCAGGCAGAACCGCCACACAAAGGGGAACTTCCACCTATGAAATTGTCGGAAACAGTAAAGTTCACGCCTGTCACATTATCAATTCTAACAATATTATATTCCGCCGCTGCCGTTGGCGCAAACGAGGTTGTTTCATAAAAACTATTTCCGGAAACTGTCCATGCAGTCGAATTTCCTGCAATGTTTAATCCGTTTGAACTTAACGCAACATTCAGAAAATCGTAAATATTATTGTTGTTGATGACGTTTCCACTATTTTCATAACCGGATGAGCCAAGAGAATAAATTGCATTGACAGGTCTGCCGGCGGCATTGCTGGTAATGTCATTATTGTTAATGGTATTATCACCGTTTCCAATGCCTGCTGCGGTAGCGGTTGAGAAAAATATGACTCCACCTGCCACTGCTGTTTCCGAACCTTTGATGGCGCAATAATTCACGGTATTGAAGGTTGCGTTATTAAT